>CBFDBV010000277.1:0-6537 GCA_965603135.1 uncultured bacterium | reverse complement strand
CTTGTCGAACTGCATCCCCTCCACCAGCTCCAGCGTGGTCTCGGTGCCCTGCGATTCCTCGACGGTGATGACGCCATCCTTGCCGACCTCGTCCATCGCATCAGCGACGACCTTGCCTATCTCCGGGTCGTTGCCGGCGATCGCGGCGACGTTGTACATATCCTCCCTGGTGCTGACCTCCACCGCCATCTTGCGCAGCGCCTCCACGACCGCCTCCACGCCCTTGTCAATGCCGCGCTTGACGAACATCGGGTTGGCCCCCGCCGCCACTGCCTTGAGCCCGCTGCGCAGCATACTCTGCGCCAGCACCGTCGCGGTCGTGGTCCCGTCGCCGGCCACGTCGTTGGTCTGCGAGGCGACCTCCTTGAGCAGTTGCGCCCCAGTGTTCTCGAAGTGGTCCTCCAGCTCGATCTCCTTGGCCACGGTCACCCCGTCCTTGGTGATCGTGGGCGAGCCGAACTGCTTGTCCAGCAGCACATTGCGGCCCGTCGGCCCCAGGGTGACCCTCACGGCCTCCGCGACGACGTTGGCTCCCCTCTCCAGGGCGCGCCGTGCATCTTCTTGATAGAGTATGTCCTTCGCAGCCATGGTTACACTGTCTCTCCTTTACGGGTTGGTGTGGGGCGATCCGCTTGCCGCCCTCTGTGTTGGTACTACGACGACGGCCTGTCATTCTGAGTTGAGCTGCGAGCAACGAGCAACGAGGCGGCGGCCGTGATGGCCGTTGCTGTCGTCGCTGTTGTCGCTGTCGTAGCTTTCGTCGCTGCCGTCAGGTGGTTTCCGCCTCCAGCACCTTCACCATCACCCGCTCGCCGAGCAGTCGTATCGGCAGTTCCGCCAAGCGACCTGACCTCCCTTCACGATCACGGATTGACAGCCCCGCCGTGAGCGGGGCGGGGCGTTAATCGCCGGCCGCGGCATCGGCGACCTTCAGCCGCAGCTTGATCTCTCCGTCCTCTGCGTCCACCAGAATCGTGTCGCCCTCTGCGAACTCCCCGCGCAGGATCGCGCTGGAGATGGGATTCTCCAGCAGCTTCTGGATCGTGCGCCGCAGCGGCCGCGCGCCGAAGACCGGATCGTAGCCCTCCTGCGCCAGCAGCTCCCTGGCTGCGTCGGTCACCTCCAGCTCTATCTCACGCTCTCCCAGCGCCTCCCCCACGCGGCTCAACATCAGGTCCACGATCTCGCGGATCTCTTTCGCCGTCAGTGAGTGAAAGACGATGATCTCGTCTATGCGGTTGAGCAGCTCGGGCCGGAAGACCTGCGCCAGCTCCTGGGTCACCTGGGCGCGCATATTCTCGTAGTGCTCCCTGCGTTCCTTCTCCGAGGCGCTCTCCGGCGGCGGCGTGATGTGCTCGCTGCCGATGTTGGAGGTCATTATGACCACCGTGTGCCTGAAGTCAACCGTGCGGCCCGCGTTGTCGGTCAGCCGGCCGTCTTCGAGTATCTGGAGCAGGATGTTGAACACATCGGGGTGGGCCTTCTCGATCTCATCGAGCAGGATGACGCGGTAGGGCCGCCGTCGCACCGCCTCGGTGAGCTGCCCGCCCTCCTCGTACCCGATGTATCCTGGTGGCGCGCCGATGAGCCGCGACACCGCGTGCCGCTCCATATACTCGCTCATATCTATGCGCACCATCGCGTCCTCGTCGTCGAACATAAACCACGCCAGCGTCCTGGCCAGCTCGGTCTTGCCCACGCCCGTGGGGCCCAGGAAGATGAAGGAGCCGATGGGCCGGCGCGGGTCCTTCAGCCCGGTGCGCGCGCGGCGGATCGCCTCGGACACCGCCACGATCGCCTCGTTCTGCCCCTTGACCCTCTCGTGCAGGCGCCGCTCCATCTCCAGGAGCTTGGTGGCCTCCTCCTCGAACATACGGTGGACGGGGATGCCGGTCCACTCCGAGACGATCTGCGCCACGTCCTCGGCATCCACCACGTCGTCAATGTCCTCGACGCCCTCCCATCGCTGCTCGGCATCGGGGAGCTTCGCCTCCAGCTCGTCAATCTGCTGCTTGACGCGCTCGGCCTCCTCGTAGCGGCTCGCTGCCGCCGCTGCCTGGCCCTGCTCGGTCAGCTCGGCTATGTGCTTGCGCAGGCTCTCGGGGCGCGGCGGCAGGTCATAGGTCTCGATGCGTATCTTGCTGGCCGCCTCATCTATCAGGTCAATCGCCTTATCCGGCAGTTGCCGGTCCGAGATGTACCGGTCCGACAGCTCCGCGGCGGCCTTGAGCGCCTCGTCTGATATTTCCACGCCGTGGTGCTCCTCGTAGCGATCGCGCAGGCCCTCCAGGATATTGATGGTATCCTCGACCGTGGGCTCTTCCACCATCACCGGCTGGAACCTGCGCTCCAGGGCCGCGTCTTTCTCGATGTTCTTGCGGTACTCGTCCAACGTCGTCGCCCCGATGCACTGAAGCTCGCCCCGGGCAAGCGCGGGCTTGAGCATATTCGATGCGTCCATCGCGCCCTCGGCGGCGCCGGCCCCGACCACGGTGTGAAGCTCGTCAATGAAGACGATGATCTCGCCCTGGGCGGCGCGAATCTCGTCCATCACGCCCTTGAGCCGCTCCTCGAACTCCCCGCGGTACTTGCTGCCCGCGATCATCCCGCCCAGGTCCAGCGCGACGACGCGCTTGTCGGCCAGCATCGAGGGCGCTTCACCATCCACGATGGCCTGCGCCAGCCCCTCGACGATTGCGGTCTTGCCCACGCCCGCCTCGCCGATGAGCACCGGGTTGTTCTTGGTGCGCCGCGAGAGAACCTGGATCACCCGCTTGATCTCCTTCTCGCGCCCGATGACCGGGTCCAGCTTCCCCTCGCGCGCCAGCTCCGTCAGATCGCGCGAGTAGCGCTCCAGCGCCTCGTATTTCGCCTCAGCGCTCTCGTCGCTGACGGTGTGACTGCCGCGGATCTCCTGGAGCGCGGCCAGCACGGCCTCCTCGGTGATGCCGGCCTCGGCCAGGATCCGCCCCGCTGCGGTGCTCGGCGCGCCCAGCATCGCCAGGAAGAGATGCTCGCAGGCCACGAAGCTGTCGCCGAACTGCTGGGCGCGCTGCCAGGCGGTATCGAAGAGCTGGCCGGCCTGCGGGGTGATGAATATCTGCCCGGTGTCTGTGCCGCTGACTTCCACCTGTGGCTGCTTGCCGAGTTCGCGCTCGACGCTCGCGCTCAGGGCTTCCGCGTCCACGCCCATCTTCTCCAGCACGCGCGGCACCACGCCGCCCTCCTGCTCCAGCAGGGACAGCAGCACGTGCTCGACGTCTATCTGATTATGCTTGTAGCGGCGCAGTATCTGCTGGCTCTGCGCCACACATTCCTTCGCCTTGTTGGTGAACCTCTCGAAGTCCATCGTCTCACCCGGTCTCCGTTGTGCGTCCGCGCCAGAGCGACGCGACTGCCCGCGTCGTGTTGGCGATTCAACTCCCCTGGGCCTCTATCCAGCTTCTGAGTTCTGTTCGCAAGCTTCGCATTGCCTCCAAGGCTCTCTGCGCCTCCTCGACGCTATCCTTCGCCCCGGGATACCGCGTTATCACAGCATGAGGGTTCAAGCTCTCAAGCATCTCATACAGCGGGGCAAAGCCGGCGTCGTGTGCCTCAGCGGTCTCATTGAGCAACACCAGGTCGTGGGTTCGAGGCGCTGCTTCCCCGAGCACAGTCAACACAGCCTTCAGGTATTTCTCAATACACTGGTGACAGTGGAAGCATATCACGTTCGGCACGTCTCCGGCCTCAAGTGCCACTGCTGCGCGGTAGTCCTCCTCCGCCCTCGCGACCCACTCTGCAGCGTGAGCCCTCGCACTAGCGTCCTTCCCGGTCATAGAGCACCTTGCCCTCGCGCAGGATCTCCTGGAAGAAGCTGTCCTTGATCGCCAGCCGTTCTTGGATCTCCCCGGGCGTCTTGACCAGGATGTCGAGCGGCAGCAGTCGCGGTCGCAGCAGCCTGGACACCTGCCTTATCCGCTCCGCCTCGCTACGGTCGCTCGACTTGACGATGAGCAGGTCAAGGTCGCTGTCGGGCGCCGCCGTCCCACGCGCATGCGACCCGAAGAGGATGATCCTCTCCGGTGCGTAGCCGTCCCGGATCGTGGCCACGATCCGGTCGACCGCCTGAGCGAACCTCGCTGATTCTGCCTCTGTGTTCATATCCTGCCTCCGGCAACCGGTTCGGACGGGCCGCTTCTCCCGGCTACCTCGCCTCTCGCGTGTCTATCTGGACGCGCACTGTCGGTTGATCCGCTTCCCGCCCAGGGCCGAGCGCCTTGGGGCCCTCGCGGAGGTCACGCTCGAGCCGCTCCATCTGCGCCTGCATCTCCTCGACGCGCTCCAGGAGTTGCAGTATCACGTGCACGCCGGCCAGGTTCACTCCCAGGTCCCGCGTGAAGCTCTGTATCCGCCGCACCAGCTCAATGTCGGCGTCGCAGAACAGCCGCACTCCGCTCTCGGTGCGGTCCGGCTCGATGAGGCCCTCGCGCTCGTAGAGGCGCAGCGTCTGCGGATGGCATTCCAGCAAGCGCGCGGCAATCCCTATCTGATAGCGCGGCTGATCGTCTCGCTCAGGCATCACTCTCACCTGCCGCTCTGATTTCCCCGCGCGCCCCGCCTCACAGTCCCTCCGGCAGCGAGCCCCTCGGGTCTTCCTTCCACGTCTTGGCGAACTCCCGCAGCAGCCCTCGCTGCTGGCTGCTCAGGTTCCTGGGCACAACGATCTCGATGTTCACGTACTGGTCTCCGCGGCCCTCGCCGCCCAGTCGCGGCACGCCTTTTCCCTTCAGGCGCAGCTTCTGCCCGCTGCGCGTGCCCGGCGGGATGGTCACGGTCACGCTCCCGTCAATCGTGGGCGCCTTCACCTTCGCGCCCTCGGCGGCCTCGATGAAGGTCACGGGCAGCTCGATGTGGATGTCATCCCCTCGGCGGTCGAACACCTCGTGAGGCCGCACCTGGATGTTGAGCAGCAGGTCGCCGTTCGGCGCGCCGCGCAGTCCTCCGCCGCCCTCTCCGGCGACGCGCACCTTGCTGCCCGTGTGCACTCCTGCCGGCACGTGCACCTTGATGCGGCGGGTGCGCGTTGCCTCGCCGGTGCCTTTGCAGTGCTTGCAGCGGCTGGTGACGACCTGCCCGGTGCCGTGGCACTGCGGGCAGGATGCCCCCAGGCCGAATAAGCCTCCGCCCTGAGCCTGACCGGTGCCGCCGCACGCCGGGCAGCTCTCGGTCTTCCCGCCCATCCCCTCGCACTGCGGGCAGCGGTCCACCAGCGTGACGCTGATCTCCTTTTCCGTGCCCCTGACGGCCTCCTCGAAGCTGATGGGCAGGTCGTAGAGGATATCCTGGCCTCGCTGGCGTTGCGGCTCGGGGCGCACCCGGCTGCGCCCGGTCGCGAACGTGACGCCGCCCGGGCCGCCGAAGATGTCCCCGAAGACATCCGCGAACGAGCCGGCCCCGAACTGCGAGTTGATGAACTCCTGGAAGTCGCCGGTTTGCCACTGGCCGGTGGTGCGCGCCTGCTCCCAGGCGTGGCCGAACTGGTCGTATTTCCTGCGCTTTTCCGGGTTGCTGAGCGTCTCGTGGGCCTGGGTGAGCTCCTTGAACTTACGCTCGGCTTCGTCGTCGCCCGGGTTGACGTCGGGGTGGTACTTACGCGCGAGGCGGCGGTACGCCTTCTTTATCTCATCCTGGGAGGCGTCCGCGCTGACCCCGATGATCTCATAGAAGTCTGGCTTCTGGCCCACACGCACTTATCTCACTGTCCGATCGCGATCTCTATCCTCGAGCTCTGCGGCCCTCGTCGCCCCACCCGCACCTCAAGGACACCATCGGTGAGCTTCGCCGAGATCTTGTTCAGGTCGGCATCGGTGGGCAGGTGCACGGCGCGCGTGAACTGCCCGGTGGGCCGCTCGGCCCTGATCTCTGTCGCGCCGCTCACGTCCTCGGGCTGCTGCGAGACGCCCCGGATGCGCAGCACGCCATCATACACGGTCGCCTCGATCTGCTCGCGGGTCACGCCTGGCAGGTCCAGGAGCAGGACGTATTCGTCGGCGCTCACTGCCAGGTCCATCGGCGGCCGCCAGGCGGCGGCCCTGGCCCCGCCCTGGCGGAACCGGCGCCGCTCGCTCGCCAGCGCCTGCAGCACGGTATCTTGCAGCTCCCTCATCTGCCGCAGCGGACTATCCTGCCTCACTCTCACCTTCGCCGCTCCTCACGGGTCATGCCCCGCCTGCCGTTGTCGTGCGGAGGGGCCGGTTTCCACACCGGCCCGTCGCGCGAAGCGCGACACGTTGTAGGTCTTGCAGTTGCCCGGCAACCCTGGGGCTGTGCTAGTGCCCTGCACGGCGAACGGCGGTCCCGCCCGATGGGCGGGACGGGCCGGTGTGGAAACCGGCCCCTCCATCACGGCGCCCTCGGCTACTGAACCTCAACGCGGCTGCTGCTCTGCCTCCGTGCCACGCTGACCCTCAGCAACCCCTCCTCCAGCTTGGCCTCCACGCTCTCCGGGTCCAGGTCGTAGGCCTGCCAGGTGCTGTGCTTGCCGTGCTGGATGTC
>CBFDBV010000276.1:0-6558 GCA_965603135.1 uncultured bacterium | reverse complement strand
GTGACCAAGAGCGCGCCCCCGAAGTACCATCGAGTCCTGCTCAAGCTGAGCGGCGCGGCACTCAAAGGCCCCAGGGACTTCGGGCTGGACTGGGCGACCGTGGAGCGGATAGCCGGCGAGATCGCAGAGGCCGCCGCGAAAGGGGTGGAGGTCGCCGTCGTGGTGGGCGGCGGGAACATCTGGCGAGGAAGAGAGGCGGCCGCGCAGGGGATGGACCGGGCCACGGCTGACTACGCGGGGATGGTGGCAACCGTCATCAACGCCCTCGCGCTTCAGCAGGCACTCGAGGACGCGCGCGTGGACACGCGAGTGCAGACCGCGATAGAGATGAGAGAGGTCGCCGAGCCCTTCATCAGGCGGCGGGCCATCCGACACCTCGAGAAGGCCCGAGTCGTCATATTCGGCGCGGGGACCGGCAACCCCCACTTCACCAGCGATACCGCAGGCGTGTTGCGTGCCGTTGAGATCGGCGCCGAGGTCATACTCAAGGCCACCGACGTTGATGGTGTTTTCGACAGCGACCCCGATGTGAACCCCGACGCGCAGGTCTTCGACGAGGTCAGCTACCTGGATGTGCTCAACCGCGACCTCAAAGTCATGGACGGCACCGCCATCTCGCTGGCCCGGGACAACACCTTGCCCATCGTTGTCTTCAATATGCGCGAGACCGGCAACATATTCAGGGCGCTGGCCGGCGAGAGCATCGGGACAGTGGTGCACTAGTCGGCCAGCTCACGGAGGGATCAGGATGGACCGACTGATAGCGAAGGCAAAGGCGGACATGGAGAATGTGGTGGAGGCCGTCCGTAAGGACCTCGCGACCTTCCGCACGGGGACAGCCAGCCCCGCGCTCGTCGAAGGCATCAAGGTCGAGTACTACGGCACGATGCTGCCGCTCAACCAGGTGGCGACGATACAGGTCCTGGAAACCCGGCTGATCGGCATCACGCCCTGGGACAAGTCGGCGCTGACAGCCATCGAGAAGGCGATAATGACCTCGGACCTGGGACTGATGCCCAGCAACGACGGGAACATCATCCGCCTGGAGATCCCCTCACTCACCGAAGAGCGCCGGCAGGAGCTGTCCAAGCAGTTGAGCCAGCGCATCGAGGAGGGCCGTGTGCAGATCCGCAACCTCCGCCGGCGCGCCAACGAGGCCATAGACAAGATGGAGAAGGCCGAGGGCCTGTCCGAGGACGAGGTGCGAGCCGGCAAGAAGGAAGTCCAGGACATCACCGACGAGAACGTCGAGGACTTGGATGTGATCGGCGAGGAAAAGACCCAAGAGATCATGGAAGTATGAACCAGCCGAAGAGCAGGCTATGGGGAACAGCGAACGACCACTTGACACGACCGGATACAGCCTGGAGCGTGCCCGACAGATCCTGCAAGAGGCGGGCTTGAAGATCGCCACGGTAACGCGCGTCGGGCCGGCGCCGAACGACACCCAGGACAGCCGGGAGATGGTCATCAGGCAGATAGCCAGGGAGGCCGGGAGTGTCGAGTTGGTGGTGAGCAGGGCGTGGGCAGTGGCGAAGAGGGCGGAGACGGCAGGCGAGCAGTGACCAACCTGCCGCCTGCCGGGACCTATGTGCTGGAACTCGTCAACAGCGCCCGCCAGCGGCTCGAGATCGGAAGGCTCGGAGACCTGGGGCTCGCCCCAGGCATTTATCTTTATGTGGGCAGCGCAAAGCGACATCTGCCCCATCGCATCGCGCGCCACCGGAAGGCCACCAAGGCACTGCGCTGGCACGTGGACTACGTGACCGCCCGCGCTCGTGTCACTCGGGTCGCCGTCTGGGACTGCGCTGAGGTTGGCGAGTGCGAGCTGGCTGAGGCGGTGCGATCCCTGCCGGGGGCTCAGGTTGTGATGAGGGGCTTCGGCTCCTCAGACTGCGGCTGCGAGGCGCATTTCGTTCGTCTTGAGGGTGAGGGCGACTGGGCGGCGGGGCTCTCAGCCAAGTTCGGCCCGCCACTCAGAGATGTGCAATACGGAAGACGCGGGTGAGCGGATGCTCCACGAGGGAAGGGTGCTGGCTGACCGTGAGTGAGCAAGCGCACGAGCTGCCAAGACATGTCGCCGTGATAATGGACGGTAACGGTCGGTGGGCGCACGAGCGCGGGCTGGACCGGATCGAGGGACACTATGAGGGCAGGAGGGCACTGCGGCGCTTCGTGGAGGCGGCAGTTGAGCGAGGCATCGAGGTCACCTCGGTCTACGCCTTCAGCTCGGAGAACTGGTCGCGGCCGAAGCGCGAAGTCGAGGCTCTTATGGACCTGATGGAGGAGGCCATGCGCGCGGAGTTGGAGGACCTCTGCAAGAACAACGTGAGGCTGCTCGCTTCGGGGCGCTTGCACGAGCTGCCTCAGGGCCTTCAGAACGCGCTGGCCAGGGGACGCGAGGCTACCGCGAGCAACGACGGGATGGTCCTCAATCTCTGCATCAACTACGGGGGCCGAGCCGAGATAGTGGACGCCGCGCGCGCGATCGCAGCCGAAGTCAAGAGCGGGAAGCTGGCAGTTGAGAACATAGATCAGGGCGCGGTTGCAGCGCACCTTTACGCGCCTGAGCTGCCTGATCCTGACCTGCTGATCAGACCCGGCGGGGAACTGCGGGTGAGCAACTTCCTCCTATGGGAGATCGCCTACGCCGAGTTCTACGTAATGCCGGTGTATTGGCCGGACTTCACGGCGGAGCACCTGGACGAGGCTATTGCCGACTTCCAGCGCAGGCAGAGGAGGTTCGGCGGGCGAGTACACATCATCGAGTAGCCCCCGCGCCTGTTTCCCTGAATCGGGGAGAGCTGAGGCTTGACCGACGAACGCTGGATGCACCTGGACTTCCATCTGCCGACGCGCATCGTCTACGGGCCCGGTCGGCTGGCGGAGCTGGGCGAGATCGCCGCAGCCCTGGGCCGCCGCGCGCTGGTTGTGTCCACGCCGGGGGTCCCGCATCTGCACAGAGCCACGAAACTCCTGGAGGATGCAGGCGTCGAGGCGGTGGTGTTCGACGAGGCGGAGCCGAACCCGTCAGGCGAGAGCGTGGACGCGGCAGGCCGGATCGCCCGCGAGGAGCACTGTGAGCTGACCATCGGGCTGGGCGGGGGCAGCGCCATGGACACCGCTAAGGGCGCAGCCGTGATGGCCACGAACCAGGGTCCTGCGTGGGAGTACACCATTGAGTTCCAGGGAGATCGCCGTGAACTCGAGCGCCAGCCCTTGCCGATCGTGGCGGTGCCGACGACGGCCGGAACCGGCTCCGAGGTCAACTTCATCGCCGTGCTGTCAAACCCCCGCACCGGCCAGAAGGGCCCCCTGCGCAGCGACTCGATGCGGCCCGCCTACGCCCTCATAGACCCGGAGCTGACTCTGACCCTGCCACCAGCCGTGACGGCCAGCACCGGCTTTGACGCCCTCACGCACGCCTTCGAGCGCTTCTTCGGCGGCCACTGGCACCCGTTCGTGGACACGATGGCCGAAGGCGTGATGTCCGCGGTGGTCAGCTTCCTCCCGCGAGTGCTCGACAGCCCGGACGACCTCGAAGGCCGGTGCCAGATGTCATGGGCGGCCACGCAAGCGGCGATGTGCGTGCTCGCCCCAATGGGCGAGGCGGGGCTGCACATATTCGGCCTCGCGGTGTCAGCGATGACCGACGCAGTGCACGGCCAGGCGCTGGCGGCGATGATGGGCCCAGTGCTGAGCGACCTCGCGACAGCCTACCCGGAGCGGGCGGCGCGGCTGGCGGGACTGCTGGGCGCGGAACCCCGCGCCGAGGCCGTGGTGCCGGCTATGAAGTGCTGGATGCGCAGCGTCGAGATGGACCTCTCACTGGGGGATGTCGGCGTGGACGATGGCAGCCTGGAGAGGCTCGTAGCGGCGACGAACATGGAACGGCTGGCTGCCAGCTACCACCGGGAGATGAGCGCAGAGCAAGTGCTCGCGATCTACGAGAGCGCAATGGAGCCCTGGTAGCCGGCGCTCGGGACGACGCGACCGCCAAGCCCCAGCTACTGAACGATCACCACGTTGCAGTTGTCCAGGAAGTGGCCCACGGAGTTGGCCTCAAGCACCTTCACCACGTCTTCGGCCGAGATCTGAAGCACGCAACGGTGGACGCCGAGAACCTGTGCCGCCTTCACAACGAGGGGCTTGCTGCCGGCGCGGACCGAGGCGCTCGCCTGCTCCATCCCATGAACCCACGCGGCGATGCCGTAGCTGATGGCCCAGGCCGCAGAGCACTGAACCGTGCCCCAGACCTCCTTGCCGTTGGGGGCGACTAGCTTGGGGGAGATCGCGCGCTTGGCGCCCAGGCCGGTGGCGTCAATGACCAGGCCCGTGTAAGCGCCCGGCGGCAGGTCAACTCTGCCCGCATCCCCGATGGCCGGGCCCACGAAGGTGGGGCCCGCGTGCTCAGCGCCCGTGCGGGGCCTGGCGGCGACCGACGGAGCGTGCGGCAGCCACTTGATCAGGTTCCCCTTCCACGTCTTGGCAAGGGCCTGGGGGGTGCAGTTGTTGGGGGCAGCGTCACCCCCGAACACGCGCATCAGCACGTGCGACCCCACGTAGATGACGGGGATGCCGTTCTCGTCCTCGATGTGCACGTTCGGCTTCTTGCACGGCTCGTAGGAGATGATCTCCGTCAGGCGCGCGTCAATGCGGTTGCCGCGCTCCAGCAGCGTGGCAACATCGCCCTTGCAGCGTATGCGGGCCACGATGCCTTCGGCGACCCTGACCTCGTAGTAGTCCGCCGCCAGTAGCGGCGCCGCCACCAGCACGAGCAGCAATGCCGCCAAGGGGACACGCGCGCGTGAGCGCTCCGTTGCGAGGCCCATCTCCTGCTACTTCCCTGAGCGTTTGTCGAGCAATTCGTGATAGACCGCCACGGTTTCCCGCGCCATCTGCGTCACGGAGTACGCCTGGAGCAACTCCGCAGCAGGAACGTTGATGCCGGCGCTTGCCGGAGGCCCATCCACAGGCGTGGGGCGGTCGAGGTCATAGAACTCCCTGGACACCAGGAAGGACGACAGCTCCGCCGATACCGCCATAGCGTCCTCCTCGGCCGGGGCCATCGCGTCCGACTCGGTGCGAAGCTGCTCCTCGATGCCCTGCGCAAGCGCGGTGGGATCGGAAGATGACACGATGACCACCTCCGGGGCGTCGGGGAGCATCTCCTCAGCCTCACCGCCGGGCACGGCAACCACCTGGAGCCCGCAAGCGAGAGCCTGGAGAGCGAGCATGCCCGCCGGCCAGCTCGTCTGCGGGACCGCGAGCACGTTCAGCGCGCCGAGCACCTGGGGCAAGTCGTGGCGCTCGCCCAGGAAGACGCTGGCGCCGAGAATGCCGCGCCGATGGGCAAGGTCGCGGAAGTGATCCTGATCGGGTCCGGAGCCGATGAGGACGAACTCGAGGTTGGGCAGCCGCCTGCAGAGCTGCGCGGCCGCATCAAAGAACAGCTCCAGCGGCCCGCCTCTGGCCATCTCGCCCACGCAGCCGATGACTGCCGCCGCGGGATTGATGCCGAGAAGCTGGCGCCTGCGACCGACGCTGAGCGGATCGTAGTAGCGGCGCGGGTCGATTCCGTAGGGCACCACGGCGGCGTCGCGCGCACTGGCGGGGTCAATCGCGCCGATCTCCCGCCGCTGGGTGTCGGAGGCGGCGATCACCGCATCGCAGCGCCGCAACAGCCATCGGTAAGCGCGCCGCCGCCAGGGCGAGAGCGGGCGCTCGTGCTCCAGGAACGGCAGGCCGTGCGGCGTGCACACGACAGGCGGCGCGGGTCGGAGGCTGCGACAGGCCAGGAGAGCAGAAAGCGCAGACTGAAAGCCGTGAGCGTGAATGAGGGACACGGGGTGGTTGCGAAGCAGACCGGCCAGCCCGCGCGCGGCAGCTAGCTGTTCCCGCAGCGATGTGCTCTCGGGCAGCGAGATCTCCGCAGTGGCAACCCCACCTCGCCCCAACTCCGTCCGGAGCTTCTTGTCCAGGGGGCCCACCACCGTGACCTGGTATGCCCACGAGGTCAGCAGCGAGGTGAGTGAGATGATGTGCTCGCACACCTGCTGCGACCCGCCGCGCGCCACGTGCACGACTTCCGCTGTGCCCTGCTCTCGCCGAGCCAACGCCCCGGTCAGACGAGTGGCCGACAACCCGCCCCTCGCCTGCTCCTTTCCCCCCGTCAGACCCTATGAGGTCCCCGCGGCATAGCCGCGTCATAACGCGGCCAAGGCTGACCAGACGTTGTTGTACCAGGACAGGGCTTCCCTGTCAACCGTCGGCGCGCCCAGAGTGCGAGTTCAGATTGTCGGCAGACCACGCCGGCTGTTCGCCCCGCCAAGCGCGGGCAATGATCCGGCGGCCCCTCCATCGCGGAAAACGGACGGCCACGGGCTCGTCATCACGCGCGGTCGTCTCGGTAGACAGCGGACGGGGGGGGGGCCACGCCCCCCCCCCCCCCCCCCCCCCGGTCCGGCGCCCCCCCCCCCCCCCCCGGGGGGGGGGATCCGCCCCCCGCCCGGTTCCCATCCAGACGTGGTGTCGTTCCTTACGATTCCAGTGTGTGTT
>CBFDBV010000275.1:0-6588 GCA_965603135.1 uncultured bacterium | reverse complement strand
AGACAGCCGCTGACCACATCGCCCAGGATCAGGCCAAAGGCCGCTGCCGTCAGAGCGCGCATAGCTCGCGGGCCCGCGTAGCGCGCGACGACGGTCTTCGCGGTCCACGCAATGCACATCGGAAACCACATATGCGCCATATACCAGGTGGTGGAGATGGCGAAGCCCGCCGGGTGCAGCGGCCACCATATCCACCAGGTCCGCACCAGCATCAGCCCGAAGTAGACGCCGAAGCCGATGACAGAGGCCCAGATGCGCCCCCACTGCACGGCCTCATCTCGCACCAGCCAGTTGGCGAGCTGCCGCCAGGCCTCCTGGCACGACCATGGCATCCAGCGGGCCCACTCCGCCCCCAGCCCGTGCCGATAGCCCAGGTAGAGCGTGAAGAAGAACGCAAGCCCCACGCCCAGAGGGATCATCGCCATCGTCGCAAAGAGCATGCGCCGCATCTCGCCGCCGGTCTGCTTCGCCAAGTAGAGGCCCTCGAACTGATGGGGGAAGGGGATGTTGCGTAGCCCGCGCGTGAAGCCAAAGAACAGCGACAACGAGGTCAGGTTCTGCACCCCGAGCACACGAGGCCCCAGGATATTGCCCTGCATCACGGTGGGCCCCAGGCGCTCGATCTCGTGGGTGGGAAGGCCCATCTCCGCCCGGATGCGGCCCACGATGATGGTCATGGCATAGTACTGAACGAAGAACGCGATAGCCACCGCCGGGGACATCTTGATGTAGGTCCCGAACATCACCGCGGCCACTGCGCCGGCCGCGAACACCCCGGCCGCCCAACGGTAGCTGACCGGCTCGCCGCTGTCATCCTCCCCCTCGCGGCCCGTCAGTATCCTCCGCCAGACGCCGGCGAAGTGCCTGCGCGCCGCCCACAGAGAGAAGCCCAGGATCGCCAGATAGCCCCCGAAAGACTGCTCCTTCATAAAGGGGAACTCGCGCACATCCGTCCATCCCAGCCACGCCACCAGGATGGCCTCCGCCTTCCAGAACAGGTAGAACGCCCACAGGGAGAGGCTGAGCTCGGCCGGCAGCAGCAAGCCCAGGCCGATGATGAAAGGATACAGGCACAGATGAAAACGGCCGACCGCGCGCCAGGGCTGCGCGACGAAGAACCGCCGCAGGTTCATCGTCTCGCTCTGCCCGATCTTGACCGCAATCACGGGCAGGGAGGGGAAGAACTCGTGCAGGCCGTTGAGCAGGTTGATGGCCACGACTGCGCCCACCGCGATCCAGAAGGCCATGTGGCGGAGGGCCGGAACACCGGGCCTGGATAGCTCGTAGGGAAGCTGAACGATGGGGAAGCGCATACGCTCGCGCTCCACCCAGCGCTTGCGCAGCAACACCGCCAGACCGGCCGGCGCCGTCCACAGACAAGAGTACAGCAACCACCAGTGAAAGGCCGGGCCGATCCAGACCTGGTAGTTGCGCGGGTCGAAGATGCTGGACTCGCCCTCCCAGAGGCGCTCCAGCGCCCGGGGGTCGCGCACCATCATACTTTCGGGAAGCTGGTCGCCGAACAGCTCGTCCCACCGGTTCGCATCGGAGGCGAAGCGCGCCGGCCCGTGCATAGTCGCGAAGGTCGTCTTCATCGTGTCCAGGCCCGCCGGGCAGGTGGCTACCGACAGCAGTATGAAGAAGGTCACCAGCTCCGCCGGGGAAAAGGCCAGCCCGGGTGCGTAGCGAAGCAGCACGGCGTTGATGAGCCTGAAGACGACGAGCAGGAAGACCACGTTGTAGAAGAGCGAGACCACCGTCGGGTCTTCCACGCCGCGGGGCCCGAGCAGAAAGGCCATGAAGTACGTGTTGAGCGGGGCCACCAGGACGGCGATGATGATGACCCGCCAGGTGATCCCGCGCGCGGTGCCCGTGGGGGCAGCCTGCTGCCCGGCTCCCTCTTCGGCGCTTGTCCCCCGCAGTCCCGCAAGGCGGGACGAAGGGGGATCGTCTCCTTCTGACGCGCACCCGCTGGTGCGATCGGGAGAGTGCATAGTACCAGTCTTCGGCAAACCGAGGGTGCACACCTTGCTTGGAGAACAGCAAACGGAGGCAAGCCCTGGGCTGGAGGGAACTGCGCCGACGGGGGCGAGGGCAGGGCGAGCGGTCACGGAAAGCGAAATGAGCCCGCAAGACAGGCCGTGATCGTCGAACCGCGCAACGTCGGCAGCATTGAGTACGCCGCCTGACCAGGAATGGAGAGCGGATAATGCGGATCAGCGTCGGCTTGGCGCTAGCGTTGGTGGTGTGCACAGCAGCTCTATGTGATGCGGAGGTGATCGGATTGCCCTTCGGTCAGCGCAGCCAGGACGAGCCGATGGATGGCCTGATAGTGCCGGTCAACCCGCCGCCGCTGTTCTGGGCCCCCGAGGAGCGCGCCGATGTCTACGAGGTCCAGCTCGGGCGTGATCGGCAGCTCGGGGGCACGGACACTCGCACGGTTGAGGGGATCAAGTGGTGCTTCTATCTGTCGCCCAGGGCGCTCGATGAAGGCACCTGGCACTGGCGATGGCGACCGGCGGAGGGCGAGTGGTCGGAGATCCGCAGCTTCGAGGTCACCGCCTCCGCCCACAGCTTCGAGGTACCGACGCCGGCGGAGATAATGGCTGGGATCGCCAGGGGCCACCCTCGGCTTCCCAAGCCCGAGGGGGAGGTCCGAGTGCCGCGCGCAGACGCTGAGGTGAAGTACGAGCTGCCCGAGGAGCCGATCGGCTACCAGCCCGACGAGCCGCCCGGGTCGAACCCCTTCTACGCTCGCTACTTCGCGATAATGCGCGGTGGTGGCCGCGCCGAGCGGGTGGTGGCCACGGCCGCCGGGGCTTACGCGGTCACCGGCGACGAACGCATCGGCCAGGCCGCGCGCCAGGTGCTTGTCGAGCTGGCCGCGTGGGACCCTCGCGGCAGCACCAGCCACAAGAACGAGGACTACGCGAACTGGATGATAATGACCGCCCTGTCCAAGGGATACGACTACCTGTATGACCTGCTGAGCGAGGAGGAGAGGGCCCAGGTGCGAGCGGCGATCGTGGACCGCGCGACGCAGATAATGGACCACGCGCGCCGGCGGCCCCTGGAGATCTACCCCATCAACAGCCATCTCTGGGTCGGCGTGATGCGGCTGATGTGGCCGGGGATCGTGCTGCTGGGCGAGGAGGAGGCGGCCGGCGACTGGCTGGAGTACTGCCTGGGCGTCTTCGCCACGGTCTGGCCGATCTGGGGCGGCACCGACGGCGGCTGGTCGCGCGGGTTGGCGTACTACCGGGTCGCCAGCTTCGTCACCAACTTCGAGATGCTCCGCAAGCTCGGCATCAACTTCTGGCACAAGGCCTTCTTCACCCATCACGCCGAGTTCCTGGCCTACGCCGCCACGCCGAAGCGCCCCTACCCGGGCTTCGGCGACATGGCGGCCAGAGACGCCATCGGGACTCTGTATCCTGGCAGAGGACATGCCCAGGTCGCGGCGGCTCTGGCGCGCGAGCTGGGCGATCCCCTGGCCGCCTGGTACGCCGCGGAGATGGGACAGAGCGACATCGGCGAGGTGGAGCCGCTGGCTCCGATCGGCGCGCCGCTTGCCAGGCACTTCCCCAGCGTGGGCTGGGTATTGATGCACACCGATCTGGCGGACGCCGACAATGACGTGTTCTTCGCCCTCAAGTCCTCGCCGTACGGGTCCTCGGACCACTGCCATTCCGACCAGAACGCTTTCGTGCTGACGGCCTACGGGCAGGCCCTCGCGGTTCAGACCGGCTACTACGACGCCTACGGCAGCCCGCATCACATAGGCTGGATGAGCACCACCAGGGCCAAGAACGCCATCACCGTCAACGGCGGGAAGGGCCAGGGATACAAGTCCATCGAGGCGCGCGGGGAAGTGACCGAGTTCTTCCACTCGGCCGGCTTCGACTACGCGGTCGGCGACGCCTCCGAGGCGTACCTGCCGGACCAGGACCTGTCGCGGCTCACCAAGCATCCGAAGATGGCGGACGGATACGGCGGGGACATTGACCTCTGGCTGCGGCACGTGCTCTTCCTGCGGCCCGACGTGTTCATACTCTTCGACCAGGTTCACGCCCGCGAGCCGGCAGCCTTCGAGTGGTGGCTGCACGCTCCGCACGAGATGGCGGTGGACCAGGCAAGGGCAACCACGACGATCCGGGAGGCGAGCGCGGACTGCAAGGTGGACCTCGTGCAGCCGACGGGCCTGGAGGTCCGCCAGTTCCAGGGCTACGACATACCGGTTGATCGCAGCCCGGGCCTGCGCAAGAGCGGCGAGGACCAGTGGCATGTGGCCTTCACCACCCCGCGGGCGGCGGGCACCCAGTTCCTCTCCGTGCTCCAGCCGCATCGCAAGCAAGGGCAATCCCGCTTTGACTCGATCGAGGATCGCAGCAACGAGAGCGTCTGCGGGGTGGCGCTCACCGACACCGAAGGCGGAGCTTCTGCCGAGGCCTCGTTCCGGCGGGATCGTGAGGCGACAGGACCGGTCACCGGCGGGGACCTCGAGTTCGACGGCGCCGCCGCAGCCGCAGGCTTCGCAGCTTCCCCGGGGAGCGGAGCACACTACTTCGCAGCGGGCTGCCGGGAACTCTCGCACGAGCGCAGCGTGTTGCTCAGAGCCGACTTGCCGGTCACGCTGGCGGCCCGCCTTGCCCCTGATGAGCTTTCAGGCACAGCTACCATTCAGCTCGAGAAGGCCGCGGAGGTCGCCTTCTTCTGCGGCAACAGCAGGCCCGCCGTGCTCACGCTGAACGGGCAACCCCTCGCGCCGGACGCCTGGTCATGGGAGGAGGGCCTGCTCAAGCTGGCGCTTGATGCCGGTGAGCACTACCTCGCATTCGGCGCGGCCGAGCCGGTCGGGGAGGCCCGAGTGCCCGTCACCTTGCGTGTGCTTGGCGAGAGCACAGACGCGACGGTGACGACGCGCGTCTCGCCGCACGAGAACGCCTACGTCGGACGAGGCGATACCAGGCTGCCCGAGGGTCAGTATGAACTGCGTGTGAGCGCGCCGGAGGCCACTGAGGGGAGCTTCCGACTCAAGCTGGGCGCCACGTCGCTGCGGTGGGAGCGGGCCGGCGATTCGTGGACTTCGCAGAGCGTCCCGGTTCCTGAGGGGAACCGGCTGCTCATCTGGCAGGACCTGACGCGGCCCTTGCGCAGCGTCGAGCTGCTCTGCTCGCCGGACCTCGCTGCCGGGAGGCCGTATACGCTGGAGCCAGACCCGAACTACCGCCCTGACGAGCCCGGATACTGCACGGAGCCCGGCGATGCGGTCCAGCTCACCGATGGCGTGGTCGGGGGAGCGGCATACACGGACAGGGGCACGGTGGGATGGACCGGAGCTTCGCCCGTGGTGACGATTGACCTGGGAGAGGCACGCCCGATCGCGGAGGTGGTGGTGAATGCAGGCGGCGGGGCCAGCGCGGATGTGTACTTCCCGACAGGGATCAAGGTGGACGGCAGCCTGGATGGGGAGACCTTCACACCGCTGGGGCAGACCTCAGAGCACGACCTTGCCGAGGAGGGGCGCTACTACGCCCACGGCTTCAAGGTGGAGGCTCGGGGGCAGGCGCGCTTTGTGCGGGTGACCCTCGAGCGCACGAAGGGCTACTACGTCTTCATTGACGAGATAGACGTGTACTTCCCGATAGCCCATGATCCGTCGAAAGCCGTTCTCCGTGGCCAGATAAGCTGCCCCCAAGCAACCACGGCGGGGTAGAGGTCATCACCGGGAAAACCCTCACTGCCATCGGATACAAGCCCGAACTCGCCGCTCACCTCCCGGCGTGCGGCGACAAAGCCGCTACGCTGCGAGGTGAGTGTAGCGCGGAAAGCTCTGTGAAGAGGGGGAGTTACGGGGATTTGCAGTGACCTTGCGGCCGCCGCCCTGCTCAGTGAGTGGGATATCCTCAAAGCCGCGGTTGAGGTCGTCGTGCGTTGCCTCATTCGCGCGGAGGCGGGCGCCCGGCGCTGCCTAGTGTTGGCCACAGCCCATGCCCGACGCCTCCTCCAGCCTCTGGCTGCCCTCCAGAACGCAGGTGTCCACCTGGGAACCCAAGTCGGCGAAGGCCACTAGCACGCCGAGGGCCAGCACGGCCAGGAGCAGGGCGTACTCGGTAGCAGAGAGGCCGCCCTGGTCCTTCCAGAGGCTCGCAAGGTATTCCCCCACGCGCCTCGTCAACAGATTGAACTGCCGGAACCCAGACATAGGCCCAGTCCTGACTCGGTGCGGGTTGGTTGCCCGTGGTGCCAGGGGTAGGCGTATCTCAAACCGCGCTGCCACGCCGGCATGCCCTCTGGTTACGCGGTTCGCGCTATACGCTCTACGCACTGCGCGGCTATTATAGCAGAATATGTAGAAATGTCAACCCCTATTCTTTATTTAGCTTTCATCAGTCTCAAGGGTAGTTCCTGGTGCGCTCTCGTTCCGCTCCAGGAAACCAGCACAGGCGCGCGGCCCCGCTCTAGAAATCCAGCCGAAAAGGGGTGCGGAATCTGAGGTTGGCGCTATCGGTGGGCAGAGGAGAGCCCGCTCATGATGAGCCGTCGGCCAGACCAGCAGGGCCTCTTTTCGGCAGATACGCAGTATCT
>CBFDBV010000274.1:0-6589 GCA_965603135.1 uncultured bacterium | reverse complement strand
TACAGCTCTATCCCATGATCTGCAAAGACGCGCAATATGCCCTCCTTGGACAAGAAGCCCTCGTTCCTGTAGAACTCCTTGCCCTCGGTGTCGTAGAATATCTGCGTGGGTATCACCCGGATGGCGTAGGGCTCCGCGGCAGCCGGGTTCTCCCATACATCGAGGACCTCGACGTGAAGTCTGCCCTCATACTCTTTGCCCAGCTCCTCGAGTATCGGTGCCATCATCTTGCAGGGGATGCACTGCCCGGCGCCCAGGTCCAGGAGGCGCGGCAGGGCCTTCGGCTGTCTGGATTCCGCCGGGGCGGTGGAGCCCACCTGTGCGTCCCCTGCCTCCTCCGTCTCAGGCTCGGAGGCAACGGCGTCCCCAGGTGGTGCTGTTTCGGAGGGCTCGGGAGGCGTTTCTGGTTCAGCCGCAGTGTCCGAGGCTGGCTGCTCTGCTCCTGCCTCCTCATTGGGGGGGCTGGAGGCAGCGGTGGCAGGTTCCTCCGAAGTCCCAGAGGGCTGCGGCGGCGTATCCGCCGAGGCGCCCGGGCCTTCGTCCTGCGCCTCGGCCGAGGAGGGCGATGCCTCAGACCCCGCCGAAGCAGTGGACTCTGCTTCATCAATCGGACGCGGCGCGCTTGCGATCTGTTGCGAGTCCGGACCCGAAACCTCCGGGCCCAAGGGCTCGGTCCGCTGGGCGCCTTTCACTAGAATCACCAACATCAGCAGCACCGCGATGACCGCCACGATCGCCACCTTCTCACGCGTCGACCCACGCTTGGTCATTGTCGGCACCTCACTTGCTCGCCCTGCTGATGTGCCCGACTACCTCTTCAACGGTGGGCACCTTGGCGCTAACGACGACCTTGCCGTTGATGGCAAGGGCCGGGGTCATTAGCACTCCCGCCTCTGCCATCTCGCCGATGTCGTTGACCTTGATCACCTCGGTCTCGACGCCCGCTTGCTCGATGGCCTGACGAGCGATCTCCTCGGTCTCCTTGCACTTGGCACATCCGGGTCCGTACACGGTAATCCTCATTCCAGCAACCTCCTACGCATCCGAGCGGCACGAACAGCAACCACTACCTTTGTCACCCTCGCCGGCGTCGGTGCCCGCGCTCTTTACGGCCTCAACGACCTGTTCGACTTCATCGGCGCACAGTTCGAAGTTGCGGTTCTTCTCGATGCCCAACTCCGTCACCACCACGTGGCAGCATGGCTCGACGCCGGCGTGTTCGAGGGTGCGTCTGGCACATTGTACCGGGCAGCCGTCTATGACCAGCGCGCATCCGGCCTCCTGGGCCTTCTGCACCAGGTCGTCAACATGCCCGCCAACTGCTGCCAGGCAGAAGAGGGTGCCTAGCCCCTCCTGGTCGAGCCTCACCGCGGCAGCGTTGCTTAGCTGCCCCACGTTGCAGCCTCCCGCGCAAGAGTAGATCAAGGTGTCCTCCGCCGACGAGCGGTCAGAACTCAACATGACCTGCGCTCCTTTCGAACGACTAGATCAGCCCAAAGATCAGACCGGCAAGGGTTGAGAACCCGACGATAAGGCCGATGTAAGTGAACGCCTGCTTCGTCCCCATGAGCCGATTCAGAACGATGATGTTTGGAATGCTGAGCGAGTAGCCGGACAGGAACAGCGCCAACGCGGGCCCCTTGCCCATGCCCAGCCCCATCAGCTTCTGTATGATGGGGATTTCGGTGAGCGTGGCGAAGTACATCAGCGCCCCGAAGACCGAGGCAACGAAGTTGGAGGACGCGCGATTCCCACCCACCAGCGCCTGCACTGTCGCCTCCGGGAGCAGTTCACCGATGAGCCCGGCCGCGAAAACGCCCGCGAAGAGCAGAGGCAGTATCTGTTTGGCAAAGGTCCAGGTCTCGTCCCGCCAACTGCGCCTGTCTTCGCGGGGTAGCTTGGTGGTGATAATGACCGCCAGGCCGCCAAGCAGCACGCCTACCACCGACCACTTCAGGACCGGGGATATCTTCAGGCCTAGCACCACCAGGGCGGCCACTTGCAGCCCCAGGAATGCGACCAGCACGCCGGTGCCTATCCTGCCGGTATCCGCGTCGCCCACGCCAAACCCGGCCCGGTCCTCATCCTGGCGACGAAAGACCGCAGCCATGATGACCCCAGTGACGATCGCGATGAAGAATGAGGCGATGATGCGTGCGATCGAGAGATCCCAGCCCAGCACCGTCCCTGTCAGGAACACCGCGGTGACGTTGATAGACGGACCGGCGAACAGGAACGCCGCAGCCGGGCCGATGCCCGCACCGGCTGTGTGGATGCCCGCGAACAGGGGGAGAATCGTGCAGGAACAAACGGCCAGGACGGCTCCAGAGGACGCCGCCACCGGGTAGGCGATGTATTTCCTGGCCCTCGGGCCCAGGTACTTGAGGACGGCGTCCTTCTCCACGAACACGGCCATGGCACCCGCGATGAAGAACGCCGGCACCAGACACGTGAGGGTGTGTTCGCGGGCGTACTCACCAAGCAGCACGAAGCCTGCGGCTATCGCCGACTGAGCGCTCTCGTGCCCCCAAGGCACGAAGTAGAACACCAGGAACGCTGCCACGAGCAGCAGGAGCTTCCGTGTCTCCGTCACGCCTGTTAACCGACTCCATGCGGCACTTGGCCGCTGTATTCGTGTCTTTATGTGTTTAGCCAAAGTTCGTAATAGCAGCGCAAAAAAAGCGACCAGGTCACGCCAAGGTTTTCTGGGCGAGCCGTTTCTCAACCCGACCCACGGGATCCTGCCCGCGGCCCTGCTCGATGTGCTTTGCCATCGAGGCCCGCAGTTGCTCGAAGGCCTCGTCCATGACCTCCGGCACAATCCGATAGAACACCCGGAAGCCGTCACGCCGATCTTTGACGAGGCCGGCGGCCCTGAGTTTATGGAGATGAGCCGAGACAGCCGACTGCGCCACCTCGAAGTGGTCCACGAGTTCACAGCCGCACATCTCCTTGTGTGCGGCTATGAGTTCGAGCATCCGCAGCCTGGTCTCGCTGCCGAGCGCGCTGAACAGCATCTCGCGACTAGTCATGTCACTCACCGATGATAAGTATATCGCGTTGTAGCGAAAGAGTCAAGCCCGTGTGCGTTTCGTTCAGCCGCTACCTCCCACATTGGAACGGCTCAGATGGCCGCCGGCGCATGGCCGTGCGCGAATGAAGGGGAATCCTGTGCGATGGGGAAGGAGAAAATAGGAGCATCATCACCGCACCGGCCGCACAAGGGGTTGCAGAATCCGTTGCCAGAGACTCGTGGCGAACACCGCAGGGAAATGCTCGTTCCGCTTGACCTGCGGACCTATCGCCTGACGATTGTGAACGGCATCATAGCGATGGCCGGGATGCGGATGGCAGACGAAGCCACCGTGCTGCCCTTGCTGGTGTTACGGCTGTCGGGGCTCGCGTGGGTAGTCGGTCTGATGCAGGGGCTGTGCACGCTGGTGCGAACGCTGGTGCAAGTGTTCCTGTCGCGTCGGCTGGACACGATCGAGTACAAGCTCCCCGTCTACATCGCATCCTCCTTTGTCCGCGGCTTCTCCCTGCTGGCCGCCGCCGGAGCGTTGATGCTCAGCGAGCAGTTGGGCATGCGCGCGGTCCTGGTCATCGTCATCGCGGCTCTGACGATGCGTGCGGCGGGCGGGGCCCTGGCGATGCTGGGCTTCATGGACGTCACCACCAAGGCCGTCCCCACCACGAAGCGCGGGAGCCTCTGGATGTGGAGACGCCTGGGAGGGCTCGGGATCGCGTTTGCGGTGTCGGCACCCTTCGTCAGGTATATGATGGGCCCGCGCAGCGCCCTGCAATTCCCCGCGAACTTCGCGGTCCTGCTCGCGATCTCGGTCGCGGTGTCCGCGGTCTGCTGGATTCTGTTCTCGCAGGTCCGCGAGGCCCCGTCACGCTCCAGCAGCAGGCGCCTGGGCGTGATGGCTCACCTCGTGCACGGGCTGCGGCTGGTGCAACGCCATCGGGAATACCGGCGGTACATTCGCGTACGCCTGATCCTCGGTGCAGCCGCGTGCGTGCGTCCGTTCTTCATCGTGTTCGCATCGAAGGCCTGGGGGCTGAGCGACGAGGTGGCGGGCACCTTCCTTGCGATTCAGCTAGCCGCGGAGATCGTCGGCTCGGTGGTGGCCGGTCAGACCTCGGATCGCATCGGGAATCGCAGCGTAATCATAATGGCGGCGGTAGCGGTCGTCGTGGCCGATGCAATCGCCTGGCTGGCAGCCCTGGGTGTCTGGGACCCCTTCTACGCGGCCGCAGACAGCTCGCAGTTGCTGAGGATCGTGACTTTGGGCGCTGCGTTCGTCGGTGGCGGCTTCTTTATGACAAGCCTGGGCATCGGCTCGAGCAACTATATGATGGACATCGCGCCCGATCGCCAGCGGCCCTCCTACATCGCCTTCGCCAGCGGCTTCACGCTGCCTCTCGCCCTGGTGCCGATCATCTACGGTTGGGCTGCGGACGCCATCGGGTTCAGGCTTGTCTTCGCCGCGGGCCTGGTGCTGGCCCTGGCTGGGTTGGCCATGGCCCTCAAGCTGCCGGAGCCGCGCGACGAGCTGTCCGAGGAGGACCTGGCGGCTCACAAGTAGCTCCACCGTGGCGGGGGGGGGCGCCCTCGCCCCCCGCCTGATGCAAGATGCGGGGGGTGGGGGCAGACCCCGGCACCAACGACAGGCCAGAGGGATTGTCGCGTGCTCCTGGAAACGATACTGGAGCCGAGCCTGGTGACGTGATGTGATCACGAGATGCGACGGGCAACGATGAGTCCAATGATGCTGGTCCTCGTCACAGCCCTCGCCTGGGCCTTCGCCGTCGCCGAGGCTATGGCGGACAGGCAGGAGCCGCTGGGTCAGAACCTGGTCGTCGGTGGCGACTTCGAGCAGGACACGGGGGCCTGGAAGACCGCGACGGGCAGGGAGATCGTCGAGCTTGACGACGCGCCCAGCCCCACGCACGCGCTGATGCTCGACTGCAAGGAGGCGCAGTACTACTTCGCCATCGCCGGGCCGGATGTGCCCATCCAGCCGCGCACTCTCTACCGCCTCCGCGCCACTGTCAAGCGCGCCTCCGGCGCCGGCTACCTGCGCATCGGCGGCGGCTACCAGGATGCGGACCACAAAGGCCTCAAGCGCGGAGACTGGGGACTGCACGCCTATCCCATCGCCTTGACCCCCGGCCAGGGAGCCGGCCAGTGGATCACCTACGAGGGCACCTTCATCTGCAACCGCGACGAGGTCGCCTACCTGGCCTTTCGCGTCATCATCAAGAACGGCGCGGACACGGTCTACGTGGACGATGTGTCCATCTTCAAGCTCGAGCGCCCACCCGTCCCGCGCCTGCATTTCCCCGATGACGTCACCTGGCCTGGCAGCCCGGGCAGGATGGGGATGAAGCTCGAGTCAATTGAGCACACCGACCGCGGGTTGACTGCGATAACGACCGGCGCCCGGTACCAGCTTGACGCCGAGGCTCGAACGCTCGTCTGCTACCAGCGCATCCCCCAGGAGCGCAAGGTCGTCACCTTCAGCTTCGACCCGCCGCTGGCGCCGCTGCGCATGCCTCCCAAGATCCTAACGCGCATGGAGCCAATATTCTACGACGAGGACTGGGGCGCGCTGGTCGGTGAGGACGTGGGGCTGTCCATCAACGGCGACAGCCTGATCGTCCTGGGCACCAACAAGCCTCTGACGATCACTGCTGCCTCGCACATCGCGCCCCGGCATTACCGCCTGTTCAACCAGAACCTGCTGGCGATTGACGAGCAGGGCGGCTTCTGCCTCTACCCGGAGATCCGGCTGGAGTACGAGGCTGAGACGTCGCGCTTCACCGCGGAGCCTGAGGACACGTCGGAGCCCGGATGGCAGGCTACCTTGCAGGTCGGGCCATGCCAGCGCGTGGCGCTCGCGGTCTTCCCGCCGAAGTCCTTCCCCTGGGAGCAGTCGTTCCGCGACCGCATCGTGCACTCCAACCGCTATCCGGCCGACGAGGCCATCCGCTCCTGGAGCCAGCGTTGCAGCATACTGGTGCTGCATCAGAACATCTACGAGGGCGGCTCCAGCCGCGGGCCCTACGTCATCGAGGATGAGGATGAGTTCCGCCGCGTCATCAGCACGGCCCACGAGTGCGGCATGCAGGTCGCGCCGTACTTCAACCCGGGCGCCTATCACGACCAGGACGCCGACCACATGCTCGACCTGATCCTGGACTTCCGGGAGCGCTACGGCTTCGATGGCTGCTACTTCGACGGCCTCTACCGAGGCGATCGGTGGATCAAGTCGTACATCTTCATCCGCACCGTCCGCTTCTTCCTCGGCGACAAGGTCATCTACACCCACTGCACCCTGAACCCGCCCGCAAACGCGACCTCTATCTACTGCCCGTTCATTGACGCCTACTCGGACTTCATCTTGCGCGGCGAGGGGCAGACGATCGAGGGCCCGGACGACCCGTATCTGCGCTACGTGGTCGGCACCTGCAACATCAGTAACTCCATCGCCACGCTCAAGGGCGACAAGATGCAGGGCGCCACCGAGCAGGAGAAGCTCCAGGCGATGCTGGACCTGCACGGCCGGGCGCGCTGGCCCTATCC
>CBFDBV010000273.1:0-6607 GCA_965603135.1 uncultured bacterium | reverse complement strand
CGGCGTGCGAGCGGCACAACATGCAGATCTGCGGCCTGTACCCGAACCTTGACTATCGCGACGACGAAGCCGGGCGGCGCGCCATCGCCGACCGCTTGGCGGGATTCTGCAAGCACGCGAACGCCCTGGGCGCTCCCTTCGTGAAGGTCCCCGCCGGGCCGATGCGCGAGGAGCTTCCCATCGAGGACAACTGCCAGCTAGCCGCCGAGTGGATCCAGCCGCTGGCGGACCGTGCGGCAGAGTTCGACCTTTCGGTGGTGATCGAGATCCACCCGAACTCCGCCGTCGAGACCGTCGAGCGCACGGTGCGGGTCGCCGAGCTGGTGGAGCGCGAGAACTTCGGTGTGATGCACGACGCTGGGAACCTGTGCTACGCTGGCCTCGACTTCGGCGCCGAGAGTGTGCGTGCCGTCGCCCCCTGGCTGAAGCACGTGCACATCAAGGACATGAGGCCGCCGGAGTCGGGGGAGGATGCTGAGGGGAAGAAGATGCTGCCCACGCAGTTCGGAGAGGGCATCGTGGACCATGTCCCGGCGTTCCGCGCGCTGATCGAGATCGGCTACGCGGGCTTCATGACGTGCGAGTCTATGGCCAACCCCGACTCGTGGGAGTGGGCCGCCGCCGAGCACCGCGCGGTCACCGCCGCCCTCGAGGAGGCCGCACGGTAGCCAGACCGTCAGTCCAGCAGCCGCGCGTTGTGCTCCCGGGCCCTGTGCACATAGCCTCCGTGCGCGACCGTGCTTCTGAGCGGCGACGTCGTGGGGTACTTACTGCGCTCCGAGCGCCTCTTCGAGATTGCTGGCCCACGTCCGAGCGAGTCCGCGAGGCGTGGTGTTGTTAAGGCGAGCGGCTTGCTCGCCGCAAGCGGCGATCTGTGTGTCGTCAACGATGACCGCCCATTGGCCGCCGGGAAGGGGCCGAGCCCGGACCTCGACCGGCCTCCTGTCTGGGCCGAGTTCGCGGTCTAGTGCGCGAACCGCGGCGTCCGCTCGCTCCCGAGCTGACAGGCCGCCGAGGGCTCCGTGGAACTGCATGACCCGGTGCTGCCCGATCCAGACGCTGGCGGTGCCCTGCTCACTGGCGAGATAGTACCGCACGGGCGGCCAGTAGCTCTCCCCAGCGTACGCCGTGGGATTCGTCCGCGCCCCCAGTATCACGGCCCTCCAGCCGTAGTAGATCCTGAAGGCCACGATGAACGCCGAACCGATCACTAGTATCCGCCACGACCACCAGCAGATCCCACGCCGCTGCACCGCCATCCGTCTTCCCTCCCAGGCGAAGGCGTCCTGTTCTGCCGCTCTGACCTTGGATGCCCATGTTGCTCGTACTCAGAAAGGAGGTCGGGGCGCCTATCCCTAACGCGCGCATCGGACAGACCGCTCATCATCCTCCCGCCGCCCAGCACCCGCCGCCGGCTCTGACGGGGCTGCCGTCCTTGAAGAACTCCGCCGAGTGAACGCAGCCCGCGATGCCCTTCACCACCTCCACCTCGTGCCCCATCGCGCGCAGGCCGGCCACCACACCCGACGGGACATTGCCCGTCACGTTCACCGGCTCGGCCATCTCCGCATGCATACGCGGAGCCTCGTGGGCCTCCAGGGAACTCGCGCCGCCGTCCACGAAGCACTGCGCCACCCGCGCCATCACGCTGACGATCTTCCGTCCGCCGGGCAGGCCGGTGCCGATGAATCGCTCGGGCGTCTCGATGAGCATCGTGCCCGCGTTGTTCAGCGGCCGCTTGCCGGGCGCCACCGAGTTCATCCGCCCCGGCCGCGGGTCGAAGCGGCACATCCCGTGGCTGAGGATCAGCCCCGTCTCGCCCGCCACGAAGCACGCGCCGAAGGCCATCCCCTGGGTGATGGTCGCGCTCACCACGTTGCCCTCCGCATCCGCGGTCGCCAGGTGCAGGGTCCCGTGCGCGGGGCTGCTCCCGAACCGCGCCGGTAGCGTGTCCACCCACTCAGGGTACTGATGGATGCGCTCGACCCGGCCCGCCGCGTAGTCCTTCGAGAGCAGGCGCTCGACCGGCACCTCCGCGAAGTCGGGGTCCGTCAGGTAGGTCAGCCGGTCGCGCCAGGCCAGCTTGAGCACCTCCGCCAGCGTGTGCCAGTACTGGACGCTGCCCTCGTCCGGCACATCGAAGCGCTCGAGCATGTTCAGTATCTGGAGCGTGGTCAGCGTCCCGTTGGGCAGGATCACGCCGTGCACGTCGGCGTCGCGGTAGGTAACGGTCAGCGGGTCGGTGACGCGCACCTCGTAGCCGGCGAGGTCCTCACAGGTCAGTATCCCGCCGCTCTGCTGGACGAAGTCGGCGATCTCCCGCGCCAGCTCGCCCTCGTAGATGTCGCGCCAGCCGGCCTCGGCGATGCGCGCCAGGGTCCGGTCCATCCCCGGCCGATGCCAGACGTCCTCAGGCTCAGGCAGCTCGCCGTCCTTGAGCAGGTGCGCGGCGGTCGCGGGGAACTTGCGGATGACTTCCTCCAGGCCCTTGATGGCGCCGGCGGTCGGCCCGTAGGGGAAGCCATCCGCCACCAGCCGCTGCGAGGGCGCAACGATGTCCTCCCACTTGAGCCTTCCCCACCTCTCCCAGAGGGTCCCGATCCCTGCGCCCATTCCCGGCACCCCGACCGCCAGCGGCCCGTGGACGTTGGCGTGATCCTTCACCGAGCAGTTGTACTCGGAGGAGTTCAGGTCCCTGGGCTCGCCCGACGCCGGCAGTATCTCGTACATATCCTCGCGGGCCGCGGCCGGCGCGGTTGAGTTCGCGTCCACGGACAGGATTCTGCCCGTGGCGCCCTCGCGCACCATCGCGCACAGGACGTAGCCCGTAACGCCCGTCGAGGCCGGCATCAGCATGCACGAGGCCAGCGCCGAGGCGGCCGCCGCGTCGAAGGCGTTGCCGCCCTGCTCGAGCATCCGCGCCCCGATGCGCGCGGCTTCCTCCGGCTGCGCCGCGATCGCGCCCTTGCTGGATACGACCTCTTTCCCCTCAGTCATCGCTTGTCGTCTCCGTCTTCAACTGGCCGCGCACCACAACGCCGGTCACGGATAGGGTATCTCCTCCGTGCCTGCGACCTCGTAGCAGTCTATCTCGTCATTCCACTGCAACCTGACGGCCGCCACGAACTCCGACTGCGGCGGTCCCACCCAGACGGTCACGGACTTCCAGTCGGAGGAGTGCTCGACCACCTTGGCCACCCAGTCCGGCGTGTCCATCAGGGCCGCCTCCTTCGCGACCTCCTCCCCCGGCTGGTAGATGTCCGGTACGTCCTCCTCACCGCTGGGCTCCGCCTCAGTCTGCGGCGCACCGAGTTCCACGTCCTCCGGAAAGACCTGCGCTGGCTCGCTCGGTTCGACCTCGGGCGTCGCGCTCCAGAAGTACAGTGCAGGAACCAGGCCCAACAGCATCAGCACGACCACCAGCACCACCAGCACGCACCCGCACGCCAGACATCCCCCGATCCACAGCCACGGCGACCGGCCCTTGGGCGGCGCATACTGCCCCGGCGGCGGTCCGTAGGATTCTGCTCCCATCGGTCCTTCCTCCCTTGCTAGCTCTGCGCCAGGCGCAGCTTGGTGGCGGTCTCGCCCCCGTTGATCACGTACAACAAGGGCATCGGCCGGTCCACGCCCTCGATGAACTCCGGCCGCGCCTGCCACGGCGTCGCGCTCAGCACGTTCGCCAGGTCCATCCAGAACTCAAGGCGCTTGGGCGTCAGCCCCCATGTCATATGAAAGTGGTTGGCCGGTGCGAACTGCTTGTACTCCACCATCGTCGCGTACTCCGGCACCACGAAGGTGTGCGGCCAGGTGTCCGTGGAGGTCTTGCACACCGCCTCCGCCAGCTTCTCCGGCAGCTCCACGCTCTGCGCCTCGTCCCAGATGAGCGAGAAGGTGTTGGTCAGCGCGCTGTATGCCATCCGCCCGGCAATGCCCTCGATCCCCCCGGGCGAGACGTAGAACACCGAGTTCCCGCCACCGGGGAAGTAGCCCGGGTCCGCCAGCGGCATGGACACGTTCGACATCATCTCCTCTATGCTCGCGCCGGGCATCGCCGCCCAGTCGAAGGACGCGCTGCCCGAGTTGTCCCCGTCCACAAAGCCGCGCTCGCGCCAGACCGCCTCCGGCTCAACATCGCCGAGACCAAGTCCGTCTGCCAGCCGCTCGATCTCCCACGGCTCCCAGACCTTACGGAAGTCCATGAACAGCGGGGGATTGCCGCCCGTCAGCCAGGTGAACGCCAGCATCGTCAGCAGCCCCTGCACATCCGCCTCGGTAGCGTAGGGGGTCGGCGGCTTGGGGCCGTTGTGATCGAAGGTCGAGTTGAACAGCGACTCCATCGCATCCGCCACCGGCAGCGGAATCCCGCGCAGGTCCGAGCCCCACTCAAGCTGGCTCATGAACCCACCGCCCACCGCGTTCAGGTCCGCCATCACATCGCGCACGATCAGATACATCGCGAGGCTCTGATTGAACCGCTCGCTGTCCGCGTCATCACGCAGCTCGAGCCGCTCGCCCACGTGCTCGTCAACCCATGCGCGCAGCGCCTTCTGCTCCTCGGCGTCATAGCCGCCCTTGTTCAGCATATCCGCCAGCAGCTTCATATCCAGCCGGGCGATCTCCAGGCCCAGGATCTTGCGCGTGGGGATGACGTGCGCCAGCGCCGTCTCCATCCCCATCGAATCGTGCCCGAAGACGACCACGCGCCGGCCCTGCAAGGCCTGCTTGGTGACCGCGGCGTAGGCCCAGTCCACCAGGTCATCGGCGGTCTGCTCGGTCATCACCGGCTCCATCCCGGTGTCCGGCCAGGTGCCCACGTTGATGTGCACCAGCCGCCCGTACTGCGAGATGGCGCCGCTGGCCGCGTGCACGAACACCACGCCCGGCTTGGGGCCGGAGTTGCCGCAGGTCAGGTTCAGCGGCGTGTCCTCCGGGAACTGCTGGAGCAGCGAGATGAGCGAGAGCTGCGGGAAGGCCCAGGTGTCGGGCACGCACACGAGGATGTTGACGCCCGCGTCCTTGAACTGCCGCGCGACGGTGTCCGCCTGCGGCTCACCATCCACGAGCACGTCGCTCCAGACTACCGGGACCGCGGCGCCGTCCGGCGTCCTCACGTGCTCGGCCAGGATGTCCGCGGCCATCTTGATGATGTTGACCGCGCGCTGGCGCGACTCTTCGTCAATGCGCGGGTCGCCCGTCGCGCACACGCCGATCACGGCGCTCGCTCCCGCCTGGACCTCAGATCCGAGTCTCCTTGCTTGAGCCATCTTTTGTCCTCCCTCTCACCCCAGAGAATGGGGAATGGGCAACAGACAATACGCAACAGCGAACCGCGTCTTCGCCGTCGTCTTCGCATATTCCTGCGCGGACAGAAACGCGCTGGCACGGACACTACCTATCTGGTATACTCGGGCAAACCAAGCACGGCCAGGGAAAGGGATAGAGATGAGGCGCCTCGCCGTCGCTTCTGCTCTGATGTTCCTATCACTCTGCCCGCTTGCGGCCCAGGAGATCGAGAAGCCCTGGGAGGACTGGGAGCCCCCGGTCACGGAGGCACTGGTCCCCAACGCCTTCGATATCTACCTCAAGGCCTTCGACCTGCTCGAGGAGCTGGGCGAGCCCGAACGGGACGCTGATTCTGAGCAGGTGCGGGCCGCGCTAGAGGAGCACGCTCTGACCTTCCGCCTCCTGGAGGAGGCGATGATGGGCGACTGTCTCCTGCCCGCCGTGACCAGCTTAGACCAGCCTCTGCCCCACCTCCGAGGCTTCCGAAGCTCGGCGCGGCTGTTCGTGGCGCGCGCCAACCTCCGCGTTGAGGAGGGCCGCTACGCCGAGGCCGCGCTCGACTGCATCGCCTGCGTGCGCCTGGGCGCGGATGCGGCCCGGGGAGGCCCGCTCATTGCCGGGCTGGTGGGCGTAGCGTGCAAGGCTATCGGGCTGCACGCATTACAGGACATCATCCCCGGGGTGCAGCCCGATGACTGCCGCATCGCCATCGCGGCTCTGCGTGCGGCGGAGGCTGAGCACGTTCCCCTTGCCCAGGTGCTGGAGGCCGAGGCGATCGCTAGCAAGGGCAACATGAAGCAGATGTTCGCCCAACAGACATTGCAGATGGCCGAGAACATCAAGACCTTGGGCGTGGCAGAAGAGGAGATTGCGCGGATGCTGGAAGACTGGCAGCCCGCGCATAGCTGGCACGCGTTCGACAAGTTCTTCGAGGCCGTGATCGAGCAAGCCCACAAGCCCTACTGGGACCGCGATGAAGTGCCCAAGCCCGGCGATCAGCTCGTGGACACCATTGTCCCCGTCTACGCCCGGACCGGCTTCAAGTTCGCGCTCGCGGACGCTCGCCTGCGCCTGGCTCTCGTCCACCTGGCCACGCAGGCCTACCTGCTGGACAAGGGGCTGCCGCCGGCGGACCTGGAGGCCCTCGTCCCCGAGTATCTCGACATGATTCCCGACGACCCATTCGCCGATGCCACGCTGCGGTCGGCCACCAGAGATGGTGACTTCGTCATCTACAGCGTCGGCCCCGATGGCGCGGACGACGGCGGCACTGAGATTGACGGGATACCAGAGCCCGACTCAATGGGCGACATCGTCGTAA
>CBFDBV010000272.1:0-6635 GCA_965603135.1 uncultured bacterium | reverse complement strand
TACCAGTGCTCCCAGTAGTGCCAGGTCATATCGGCGAACTCGTCCTGGAGCCAGCCGCCACGGTAGGATAGAATCGGCGTCAGGCCGGCGTAGCCGCGGTAGCTCAACGTGTGCGTCAACACATCGTAGGTGAGCGCCAGCACGCGCCCGTCGCCAAGCTGCGAGGCCACCATCAGCGGGCGCTCCTTGTCGCCCTCGCCGAGCGTGGCGAGCACCTCCCCGTCGGGCCAGGTCTCGTAGTCCATGCGCCGGGTTCGCGGGAAGATCTCCCAGGGGAGCGCGTCGGTGAGGTAGTGGCTCTGCGCGGGCTGCCAGCGATAGAAGGCGCCCATGCCGCGGCGCTCGGCGGCCATGCCCATCACCTCGCCCAGCGGCTCGTCGGCCGAGAAGCCGTCGGGCTGGATGTACACCAGGCCGGCTCCCTCGCGCACCTGCTGTATGATGCGCTCGCGGATCTCGGGGGTGAAGTGATGGTCCCACTTGAGCCCTGAGATCAGGAAGAGGTCATAGGTGTCCTCCAGCTCCTCCGTCAGCCGCCGCTGGGCGTGCTCCAGCGTGGGGATGGAGCGGTCGCCCTGATAGAGCCACTCGGTGAAGCGGACGGTGCGGAACTTGACGTAGGTGAAGTCGAGCTCCAGGCGCTGGGCGAGTTCGATGATCTCGCGGGAGTTCTGATCGCCTGTGAGCGTGAGCGCCTTGATGGGTCCGCCCGCGTAGGGGTTGGCCCAAGGGATGTGCGGGGTGACGACCTCGCGGGAGAGGTCGTGGCGCGGCAGGCCGGCGACGTCCTCCTTTTCCGCCAGCCCGACGCGCTCCTCCAGCGGCGCGCGGTGATACACGATGCGCGCGCCGCCCACCGAGAACGGCCGCTCGAAATCGCCCAGCACCTCGCCGTCGCGCGACAGGCGGCAGTTGACCACATAGCTGCCCGGCCCCAGAGCCTGCTTGATGCCGCCCACGATGGACAGGGCGCCTCCGGGCTGGATGACCGTCGCGGGCGCGACCGAGTAGTCGAACTCCTGCTGGCCCGCCGCCCGCCAGCCGACCTCCGCCGTGAGCGGCTCTGCGCCTGAGGCCAGATGGACGGTCGTCTCGACGCTGACCATCTCCCCCTCGGGCGTGGAGATGTCAATCGCGCCGACCGCGTCATTGACGCAGCCGTCCACGCGCGGCATTCCGGCGAAGGGCAGTATCCGTATCTGCGCCTCCAGGCTCTCGCCGGACTTGACCTCCAGGCGGTTGAAGCGCCACTCGTGCGTCGCGACCGGATAGCCGGCGCCGACCCAGTTGTAAGAGCAGTTCAGGTACTTGAAGGGCACCTGGATGGCCATGCCCGGGCCGTTCGCTGCGCGGAAGGCCGTCCAGCCGCGCGCGGGGTTGCGATACCAGTGATCGCCGCCCTCCTCGCGCTTGAACTGCGCCGGATCGTAGGTCAGCTCCTTGACGCCCTCCTCGGTCGGTACGTAGTAGGTGTTGACCTGCCCGCGCACGCCCAGGAAGTTGTGCCACCATAGCCCGTAGACGTAGTCGGTCTGCGAAGAGGGGTCATTGCTGAGGCGGTAGTCGGCGGTGACGACCTCGGTTCCGGCGCGCAGCGTGATGCGCTTGCGTATCTCGGTGAAGGAGAGGATGCCGCCCTCGCCCATGGTCCACAGCTCGACCCAGGCCGCGTTGTCATCGCTGCCGACCTGCGCGTGGTAGTAGCGCTTGGAGAAGAAGTACGTCGGGTCCCAGAGCTGGTCGCGGAACATCGCCATGTCCGGCCCGCCGGGTGTCACCAGGTTGACGCCCGGGTCCTTGAGGTAGAAGACCTTGCAGACGCCGCCGAGGGCCGGATAGAAGGTGAGGCCGACCTTCGAGTTCTCGAGGATGATCTCGCGGGTGCCGTCGCCGTCGAGGTCCTCCTGGCGCACGGTCGGCTTCGTCACCTGGGTGAAGGGCAGCTCCTCGGGTTCCGCTCCGGCGGCCGTGGCCGCTCGGCCGAAGACCTCCAGCTCGGAGACGCTGAGTATGCCGCCGGTGTCGAAGACCAGGCGCAACTCCTGGGTGACGGCGGGCTCAAGCTCTATCTCGAAATCGAAGTCATTGATTTCCGTGGGCCCCCAGAAGCCCTGGATGGAGCCGAGCCGCTCATAGTGACCACCCACCAGAGCGTCCACCTTCAGCTCACTGAGCTTGTAGTTCATATTGTGCCGGTGCACGTGCGCGACGAGGCGCGCGGTCTCGGTCGGCTCGGCGAGTGCGATGCTGATGATCACGGGATTGCCACGGTAGATCACGGAGTCGCCGCGTCCGACGGCCTCATCGCGCAGTCGGCTGCCACCCGGGTCTGAGTACTTGTCCCCGAGGTAGTGCGAGTCGCAGTGATACTGCCAGCCATCCAGGCGGATGGCGCCCTGCGCCTCGGCGCTCACATACAGGCACGCAATCGCGCCGATAGCGTACAACCCGATCAGCTTCCTCATCGCCAGCCCTCCTACTCAAGTCCTATCCTTACGCTTGCCCCGGCGGGCGCGGGGACCGGCAGCCCCCAGCGCTCCCGGCAGCCGCTGGAACCCAGGTACGCCAGACCCTCGCCAGCAAGGCCCGCGACCACCGGAGCCTTGCTCGTGGAGTGAATCGCCACCACCAGGTCCGCGAGGTCATCTTCCCCGGTGTTGGTCACGGCGATGTCGGCGTCGGGCAGGATGCCCGACCTGCGCGGGCCGGGGCTGACCTCGACCTGCACCTGCGCCCGGCGCGCCCACCATCTCGCCAGCTCCGCCGGCAACGGGCACCACCAGGCCCCGGAACTCTGCTGAAGGTACCTCACGAGCTTCTCCAGGGCCAGCGTCCAGTTGGCGGGCGATCCCTCGTATGCGCTCATACGCGCGAAGGTGCGCTGGTGCCAGTTGAAGCAGGCGTAACCGTTGTGCCGCAGGATGTGATCGAGAGCGCGACGACCATCAGCCACAGCGCCGCTGACGCTGCGCGCGGTGTCCTCGCCGTAAGCGCCGAAGACGATGCCATCCTCGATCACGAAGGGGAACTCCACCATCCTCAGCGGCCGGCGCGTCGCGCACTCCAGCGGATAGAACGGGAACACGCTCCCGCACAGGAAGCTGGACTCGGTCTGCTCGGCGTACCAGGTACTGTCATAGAGATGGCCCGCGTTCTGCTTGTGCAGCAGCGTCTCCGGCAGGTTCTTGAGGTGGTGGCTGCGGGTGCCGGTGGGTCGGTATCCGGTGGCCGCCTCGAAGGCCCGCAGCTCCGAGGCTACCAGGTCGGCGTCATCATAGCCAAGCTGATGAACCGAGACCTCCCAGCCGCGCTCGGCCAGCTCCAGCGCCGCCTCCAGCACGGGCCGGTCGCGGATGGTGTATCCCGGGTTGCACCAGTATTCGCGCTCGGGGTCGGGCGACATAAGGAAGAACACGGACTTGAGGCCCAGCGAACTCTCCAGGTGGCGCCAGCGCTCGAAGTTGAACGACGGGTTGGTGCTCTGGTCCGCGTCCGGCTCGCGGAACTCCGCGTCGGCGTAGACCTGGTCCACGTCGTGGCTGACGAGCATCCCGTGCCGCCTTATCTGCCCCTCTCGGAACGGGTGCGGCCAGGCCGTGACCAGCGGGAGATCGTGCGTGGCAAAGCACCACGCCAACAGGTTCGCAAGCAACACCGCGTAGTCTGACACCACCGGTCGCTGGCCCCATCGCTGCCGCAGCACCTCGTCCCAGAGGTCGTCTATCTGATGCACGAAGCGGTGAAGCTCCATCTCGGGCCGCGCCGGCCACGAGTACCGCGACAGATACAGGCCCACCGTCTCAAAGACCGGCCCGCCCAGCCTGAGCAGCAGCCGGTCGTCCTGGAGCTGCCGGAGGTAGACGAGCGCCGCGACCGGCTGACCGTCGGTGAGCCGGCGTATCACGCCGGCCGCCTCGACCTCCGAATGGCCTGCGCCGCACGACGCGGGCCCGAACAGGGGTAAGCTGGCCGGGCAGCCCCTCAGCAGCCCGAGGGGGTCCGAAGCCGGCTCAACCTGGTGCTGCACCACGCAGAAGTCGTCGGCGGGATCGTGCGAGGCCGGCAGATGCTCGGCGGGCCAGACGTTGAGACCGAGGGCCGAGCGCGCCGGGTCCAGGCATATCGCCGGTGGCCCGCCGGAGGCATCGGCCTCAGACACGGTGTCATAGGCCACGCCCAGCATCTCCAGGAGTTGCGTCGCCCCGTAGAACGCCCACAGGGCCCCGGAGGCGGCGTGCGCACCGGGATCAATGACCAAGACTTTCATGTCCGACCTCCAGAGAGAGTTCCCGCCGTGCTTCATAGTGACTCTTCGCGTGCGAACGCCGGTGCCCTCCTCGCGCGTTGACTTTCCTCCTAGCGTAAGCTATGCTGGGTGGGCAACACCCTCTTTCCAGCCGAGGGCTTCCGCCTTCGCCAAGGCTACGGCGGACACATCGCCGTCGGTCCCGCCAAGGCGGGACAAGCGCTCCGCTGGGAAAGGCAGCCTTGCACGATCATCCCAGGACGGCAGGCAGGCACTTCCCTCGTGATAGGTCGGACTCGTTGGCCCTGCGCCGTGCTAGAAGTGGTATCAAAACCCCCGTGGACGGCATTGTCGGGCTGGAAGCCCGACCTACGCGAGGTTATGAAACCGCTTCTAGTGCTGCTCGTCGCCGCTTCGCTCGGCGGGTGCCTGCTGGGTTCGGGCAGCGGCCCCGCTACACAGGCGGCCGTGCCGGCGAGCCCGCCCCCGGCCTCACCCGCAGAGGCGCCGGGCCCCAGGAGCTTCACTCTCACCGTGGTCGGCGATATAATGCTCGACCGCAACGTCTGGAAGGCCATCGAGCGCAGCGGCTACCGCAGCATACTCGAGAAGGTCCGCGAGGACGTGCGCGAGGCCGACATAACCTTCGGCAACCTGGAGTGCCCGCTGTCCACCGTGGGGCCGCACTCGCCCTCCGAGCACCTGCTGTTTCGCGCCGATCCGCGCTCAGTCCAGGTGCTGCTCGATGGCGGCTTCGACATCGTGTCCCTGGCCAACAATCACACGCTCAACGCGGGCACCGACGGGTTGGAGCAGACCCTTGACCATCTCGAGGAGGCGGGCGTTGCCTACTGCGGCGCGCAGCGCGACCGCGAACGCTCCTGGGAGCCCTGCCTGTTCATGGAGGACGGCCTCGTCATCGGCTTCGTGGCCGCGACCGACCTCAGCTTCGAGCACGGCAGTTGCTGCAAGGCGGACGAGGACCTGAGCAAGCTCAAAGCTCGCCTGGCGTCCGCCGCCGAGAAGTGCGACCTGCTGGTGGCGTCCTTTCACTGGGGGAACGAGTACCAGAACCGGCCGACGGACCGGCAGAAGTCCGTGGCTCGGGCGGCGATCGAGGCCGGCGCCGACCTGGTCATCGGCCACCACCAGCATGTGCTCGGGGGCATCGGCGGCCACCGGGGTGCGCCGATCCTGTACGGTTGCGGCAACTTCGTCTTCGACCAGCGAGAGGGCGAGCGGATGGAGAGCGCCATCTTCCACCTGCGCTACACCGAGGGCGGGGCTGAGGCGGTGGGGAGCGACCGCTTGCGGGCGCAGGGCGGGGGCTGGCGGATACGCGTGGTGCCGGTGTGGATCCCGCGCACGCGGATGGGGCCGATCTACCCCGCCAGGGAGCGCGCGCTGAAGATCATCGAGCGCATGGCCGACTTCTCAGAGAACCTGGGGGTGGCCCTGGAGGTCAAAGGGACTGAGGGGGAGGCCGTCGTCGAGCCTTACGAGGCGCCTCAGGGGCCGGGGACAGTCACCAAGAAGGGGTGACTGTCCACCGTTCGCTCGGAGCGCAAGCGCTCCGCGGGGGGCGCAGCACGGAATGAGAGGTAACAGCTATGTCCCTGCGTGTATGCAGAACCGTTGCTGTCGTTTCGTTCGCGCTGGTCGGCCTGAACGCCTTGTCGGTCAGCGCCGAGGAGGAGCCGAAGGTCGTTGCCACCGTCAACGGGCAGCCTATCTTCGGCCAGCAGCTCACCGATGAGCTGCTGCTGCGTTGGGGAGAGATGGGCCTGGAGAGCTTCATCCAGGAGATCGCCATCGAGCAGGCGGCCGCCGAGGCCGGCATCGAGGTCTCCGACAAGGAGCTGGAGAAGCACGCGCTCGAGGTTCAGCGCTCCATTGATATGAGGGCCCCCGAGACGGGTCAGAGCTTCACGCTCTGGCTTGCCAAGCAGAAGATCAGCCTTTACGGCTTTCGCAAGCGCCTGCGCATCCAGATGCTGCTGGAGGAGATGGTCAAAGACCAGGTGGAGGTGACCGACGAGGAGGTCAAGGACCTCTGGGAGCGCACCAAGGACAGGATGCGCCAGCCTGAGAAGATGCACGTGAGCCACATCTGCGTGACGACCGAGGAGGAGGCCAAGCAGGTCCGGGCGGAGATCCTGGCGGGCAAGGACTTCGCCGAGGTCGCCAAGCAGCACTCGATTGACCCCTGGACCAAGGACCGCGGGGGCGACTACGGCTGGATCGGCAGAGGCGACGATCCCTTCCAGAAGGCCGCCCTTGAACTCAGCCAGGACGGTGAGCTGTCGCCGCCCGTGGAGACTAAGATGGGCTGGCACATAATCCGGCGCGAGGAACACAGGCCCGCGAGCATCCCCAGCTTCGAGGAGAT
>CBFDBV010000271.1:0-6661 GCA_965603135.1 uncultured bacterium | reverse complement strand
GAGAACCAGAAGGTCTCCGTGTGCGGCCCCGGGGAGTTCCTGATCTGCTCGGCCTCGCGCTCGAAGTCCTCGCGCGTCCTTCCCCACAGAGTGTACTGCGACACCTGCGTTGCCCGCGCCAGCACCCGGATGTGAGCGAAGCCGGTCACGTCCAGCACGATGTCCGGCTGCCGGTCGGCGACGCCCTTGTAGTAGATGAGATAGGGCGCGCGCCACGGCTCGCCCAGGTCGGTGGAGACCGGCTGGCCCGCCTGCCAGTAGGCCTCCTTTGAGATGGCGTGCGTCGCCAGGTGGTCGCGGTGCATATCATGGGGCCCGTGGGTGAAGACCACATCCGGCCGCACGGCCCGGATGACGCGGATGAACTCCTTGAAGGTTGCCTTGTCGTTGGTCAGCCCCATGTCCTCGGCCCCGATGCAGATGCGCTCCGATGCGCCCAGGACCTTGTCGGCCTCGGCCATCTCCTTCGCGCGTACCGCCACGATGCTGTCCTTCATCTCCGGTCGAGGGAACCCCTCCGAGCCGTTGGTGGGTGTGCAGATGGCGACGTGTACGCCGTCGCCGGCGAGCTTGGCCATGGTGCCCGCCATCGTCAGCTCGTCGTCAGGATGCGCGCCGAAGACCAGAATCCGCTTGTAGTCCATGCAAGCTCCCTGCCTCACTCGTCATTCTCACTGCAGTCGGGGTGATTCTTCGGCGAAGGGCAGCGCATACCTGCCTGCGCCGGGGAGGTGAATCTGCTTGCGGTTCCGAAAGCAGAGTGTTAGAGTGTGCGCAGATCGCGCTCCAGGCGAAAGAGGGGACCCGCCGTGAACTCGGTATTCGCGCTGCTGCTGGCGCTGCTGACGGCGTTTTTCGGCTACAAGTTCTATGTGGGCTGGGTTGACCGCAGGGTGATCAAGCCCAGGGCCGACCGCGCCACGCCCGCCACCATGTATATGGATGGCGTGGACTTCATACCCACCTCCAAGAACGTGCTCTTCGGCTATCAGTTCAAGTCCATCGCCGGCGCAGCGCCGGTGGTGGGTGCGATTCTGGCGTCGCAATGGGGCTGGCTACCCGCGCTGCTGTGGTTGCTGCTGGGCGTCTTCTTCATCGGTTGGGTGCATGACTACGGCAGCGCCATGGTCTCGGTGCGGGAGGAGGGGCAGAGCCTCGGCGCGTTGAGTCACAAGCTCATCTCGCCGCGGGCGCGGGTGATCCTGCTGGTCTTCATCTACTTCTACCTGCTCCTGGTCGCCGGAGCCTTCGGCGCCATCATCGCCAAGCTCCTGGCCGCGGAAGCCTCGGCAGCGTTCGGGATCATCATCCTGACCCTCGCCGGCGTGCTGGCCGGGCAGATGATCTACCGCTGGAAGACCGACATCCTCCTGACCAGCCTCGTGGCGGTCATCATCGCCATCGCCGGGATACTGGCAGGCCGGCTCATCACCTCCGATCTGCTCGTGGGCTCGCTGGCGGGCAACACGCTGCTGTGGGCCGCGTTCGCCTTCGTGTTCTGCTACCTGGGCGCTACGCTGCCCATCTGGCGCTTCGCCCAGCCGGTCAACTACGTATCGTTCTACATCGTGGCCCTGGGGCTGCTGCTGGGCGGCATCGGGGTTTTCGTGGGTCACCCGAACTTCACCATCCCCTCCTTCACCCGGCCCATCATTGAGATCGGCCCCATCTGGCCCATCCTCTTCGTCACTATCGCCTGCGGAGCGGTCTCCGGCTGGCACAGCTTGGTCTCGACCTCTGGCACGGCCAAGCAGCTCGAGAGCGAGGCCGACGCCCGGCCCGTTTGCGCCGGCAGCATGTTCGCCGAGATGATCCTGGGCGTGCTGGCGCTGATAACCGCGGCCGCCACCTTCGGGACGATGGGCGAGTACCGCGAGGCAATGGGCAAGGGCGCGGGCACGGTGTTCTCGCTCGGCCTGGGCAAGCTCTTCGCCTACCTGGGCATCCCCGCCGAGTTCGGCGAGACCTTCGGCGCGGTGCTCATCGTCATCCTGGCGATCACGGTGATGCAGCTCGTGCTGCGCTTCATGCGCGTGGCGACGGTCGAGTTGGTCGGCGACCGCGCCCCGATAATGCGCAACATGCACGTGGCGACCCTCGTAGCCTGCGTCCTGGCCTTTCTGCTGGTCTCGACCGGCTGGTGGCAGTACTTGTGGATCCTCTTCGGCGGCTCGAATCAACTGATGGCCTCGCTGGCGCTGCTGATCATCTCGGTGTGGCTGGTGACGAACCGGCGCGCGGCGACCTTCGCGCTGATACCGATGTTCTTCATGTTCATCACTACGGTCGCGGCGCTGGGTTACACCTCTTACAACCTGCTGGCCCAGGTCTTCACGGGCCAGGTGGCGGCGGAGCACCTTGTTGGCAATGCGCTGATGGGCGTGGTGGCGATCTTCCTGATCGTGGCCGCCTTCATCCTCGCCAAGGACGGCCTGGCGGCCCTCCAGGCCAACTGGGGGAAGAAGGAAGAAGAAGCTGCGTAGGTCGGAGCTCCTGCTCCGACTCGTCGGTCGTTGGCCCACCCGCTTGCGGTCGGCGCCGAGGCCAGGAAGGGGTCTCACAACCTCGCGTAGGTCGGGCTTCCAGCCCGACAACCGCTTCGAGCCCTCGCCTGGGCAGATGTCGAAGGAGTTGACTGAGTTGAGCGACCAGGAGAAGCAAGGCGAAGAGCAAGAGGAGAAGCGCGGCGGCTTCTTGCAGGCCATCCGCGAGTTCATCTACGGCATGGCCGCGCACGATACCACCCGCTTGGCCATGAAGTCCCGCGCGCACATGGAGCACCTGTTCATCCTTATCACTATGGGCGACCTGCTGGGCGTGCCCATCCTGCCGCCGTACTACTCGCTGCGCCTGCTCCCCTACGTGGTGCCGCAGATATCCGGCTGGAAGCGCCGGATGCTCCGCGAGAAGGACTTCACGGACACGCTGGCGTAGGCTAAAGTCGGCTCAAGTTGTGTAGAGTCGCCTAAAGTGGTATAATATCGGCAGTCAATGTCGTTGAGGAGGTGCGAGATGAACGAGGTGATGACTGCCCAGGAGGTTGCTGAGTACCTGGGGCTGGCGGTGGAGACGATCTACCGCAAGGCCCGCGCCGGCGAGATCCCGGCAATGCGCATCGGCCGCCGCTGGCGCTTTGTGCGCGAGGCGCTGGAGGCCTGGGTGCGCGGGGAGACACAAGTTCCCGAGACCAGGCGGCCTCTCAGCCGCGACGAACTGCCGAAGTTCAGGGTCTACAATGCCGGCACGATGAAGGGCACACTCCGGCGCGTGGAGATCTATGATGACGAATAGCGTTGGCCTGCTGGACACTAACATCCTGGTCTACGCGATGAACGAAGGGGCGCCTCAGCACGGCATCGCGCGTGAGCTGGTGGACGATGTTCTCCGTGGTGCGGTCCTCGGCTGTCTGGCGATGCAGGTGCTGGCGGAGTTCTGCGCGACGGTGACCCATCCCCGCAAGCTGGAGGTCCCGCTCGAGCCTTGGGAGGCGTGCGAGGAGGTCGAGAAGTTGATGTCGTGTCCTGTCCCTGTGCTCTACCAGTCACGAGAGGCCCTGCCCATCTTCCTTGATCTGGTGGCGGAACACAGCGTAGCGCGGCAAGATGTGCATGACGCGGCGCTGGCAGCGACGATGTTGGCCAATGGAATCAGGCGCATCTACACTGCGAACACCCGGGACTTTGCCGCCTTCGAAGGCATCGAGGCGGTCAACCCCTTCCAGGGCGAGCCCGAACAGGAGTAGGGCAGTGCGCGGGACGCTCTCGAGCGCGGCGGCGCTGGTGCGAAGGCGGCTTGACGAATCATGTGTGCAGTGATATATACATTACTTGTATGCGCCTACAAAAAAGTTGTATGACTGGTTGGCGGTAACCGTGCTTGCCCTTCTGATCCCATCCGAGACGCGGCGGAAGCTGCTCACGCGCTTCCTCATGCATCCGCAGGAGGAGCACTACGGAGCGCAGTTGCACCGAATGTTGGAGCTGCACCCGAACTCCGTGCACCGGGAGTTGAAGCTTCTCGAACGGGCCGGGATCATCATCTCCCGCCGGGCCGGCGGCATCGTCTACTACCGGGCCAACACCAGCAGTCCGGTGTTCCCCGAGCTGCGCGTCCTGATACTCAAGACAGCCGGCCTGGGTGAGTGCATTGCGGACAGCCTGCGCGATCTGCGCGGCATTGACTGGGCACTCGTGTACGGGTCGGTGGCGCGGGGTGATGAAGGACCGGGGAGCGACGTAGACCTGATGGTGATCGGGGACGTGCCAGCTCGGGAGGTCGAGGATGCGGTGGATCGCCTCGAAGAGGCGGTTGGGCGTCCGGTCAACCACACGGTCCTGACGAGGGACGAGCTGAGGCGGCGGTGCCAGGCGAGGGACGGGTTTGTGTGCGGGGTGCTTGACGGGGCCAAGATCATGCTCCTGGGAGATGAGGATGAGCTACGACGGGCTGCTGAGTGAGGGACGCCTGCAACGCATAGCCCACGGCGCGGACAGCGTTCCCAGGCAGATGGCTCTGGCGCACCGCGATCTGCAGACGGCGCGGCGGAATCTCGCCTCTGACCCCGACTGGGCGTTCGCCATTGCCTACAACGCCGTCCTCCAGGCAGCCAGAGCGCTGCTGATGGCGCGCGGCTATCGCGACCGCTGAGCAGATCGTGGCCGCTGTCGCCGAACTTGTCGAGAAGGACGGGTGACCCGAGATCCCCCTGAGGCACATCTTCGAAGAACATCCGGAGCGCCGGTACATCATGTACGGCGGCAAAGGAGGCCTCGGAAAGACCACCTTCTCCGCCGCTACCGGCTACTGGCTCGCCCAGCAAGGCCACAAGGTCCTCGTCTTCTCCGTGGACCCGCAGGCCTCCCTCTCCGACATCTTCCAGCGCGACATCTACGGCCAGGGCCCCGTCGAGATCACGCCCGGCCTCTTCGCCCAGGAGATTGACGCCGATACCCACATCAAGCAATACCAGGACGAGATACGCCAGCAGATCCTGGATATGTACGGGCTCGACGAGGTCCCCGAGGAGATCGAAAGCTACATCGAGGCCGCTGCCGCCGAGCCCGCGATGGAAGAGTCCGCCATCTTCGACCAGGTCGTGGACATCGTCACCGAGGGCGGGTACGACTATTACATCTACGACCTGGTGCCGCTCGGCCATGCGCTCTATTACCTCTCAATGGCGAGCGTCTACGATCAGTGGATTGACAAAATCACCGGCCTGCGAGAGCAGATGGCCGAATACGATCAGGTCGCGGCGGTGATGCAGCGCGACAAGGTCAGCCAGGAGGACGACATCCTCCGCGAGCTTCGGCAGATCAAGGAGCGCATCAACCTCTCCTCCGGCATCCTCACCGACCGGGAGAAGACCGCCTTCTTCTTCGTGCTTATCCCCGAGGAGATGATAATCCTCGACACCCTGAAGGCCGCCGAGCTGTTCGCCAAGTTCGACGTGCCGCTCAGCGGCTACATCGTCAATCGCGTGGTGCCCTCCGAGCTGGCCAGCCAGGACATTCCTGACTACCTGCGCAATCGCATCGAGCAGCAGCGGGCCTCGCTCGAGCGCATTGACGACCTCTTCGGCGGCGAGGTGCTGGGGCGCATCCCGGAGTTCGAGCGCGACATCACCGGCCTGGAGACGATCGCTGCGATGGCCCGGGAGATGTTCGTCAGTGATGGTGGCGCCAATGAATGAGATAACCACCTCGATGCGCGACTACCTTCAGCAGCACCCGGAACTGAAGTACGTCTTCTTCGGCGGCAAGGGCGGGGTGGGGAAGACCGTGATGGCCGGAGCCGCTGCCTGCTGGCTGGCCGAGCAGGGCGTCAATACGCTGCTGGTCTCCACCAACCCGGTGCACAGCCTCTCCAGCCTGCTCGATCAGGATGTGTTCGGCAAGCCGACGCCGGTGCAGGGCCTCGGCAATCTGACGGCCTACGAGATTGACACCACCGAGACCATCGAGCGCTCCAAGCAGGAGATCACCGAGAAGATCAACTGGTTCCTGAAGTTCGCCGACATCGGCACCAGGGCTGAGGACTTCGTGGCATCGGCCACGATGAACCCGGCCTTTGAGGAATCGGCGATGTTCGAGAATATGATAGATGTGATGTTCGCGGACGAGTATGAGGCCTACGTCTTCGACACCGCCCCGACCGCCAACGCCCGGCGGCTGCTGGGGATGTCTAAGGTCTACTCGCTGTGGGTTGAGAAGATGCTCAGCAGCCGCGAGGAGGCACAATCGCTCCGCCGCATGCTCTCCTTCTCCAAGAAAGAGGAGGAGGACCCCCTGATGGACTACCTGATCGAGTTCCGCAGGCGGATGGCGCGAGCGAAAGAGTTGCTGACCGCGCCGGCGCTGACCGCGTTCTTCTTCGTGACGCTGCCGGAGGCCCTGCCCATCGCGGTTATCACACGCTTCATCAACTGGTTCCAGGAGTTCGGGATACCGGTCGGTGGCGTCGTGGTCAACGGGTTGTTGCAACAGGCGAGCCCGGACGCCCCCGAGTTCGTGCGCAACCGCATACAGATGCAGGGGCAGTATATGAGCGAGATCTGGGAGAGGTTCGACGGCCAGGTTCGCGCGGTATTGCCACAGTTCGAGAGCGACATCCGGGGCGTTGAGATGCTCAAGCGCAGCGCCCAGGCCCTGTTCGCAGGCGC
>CBFDBV010000270.1:0-6740 GCA_965603135.1 uncultured bacterium | reverse complement strand
GACCCAGGGGTCGAGGTCGCTGCCGGTGACCAGGTCGAGCAACTCCTGCTCGCTGTGATGCACGCGGACGGCGCGGGCGATGAACGCTCGGGGGAGGGCATCCTCGTTCACGTAGAGCCTGGTCTCGTAGCTCTGCTCGAGCCGCCAGCCCGTCTCCTCTATGCGCAGCGACGTCAGCAAGTGCTTGACGCCCAGCAGGTCCAGCGCCGGCAGCGCGGGGTCCGGCTGAGGGAAGCCGAACCGGTCGTCGCAGATACCCTTCAAGAAGCGCTGGTAACGGCCATAGATGAGCGATTCGGAGCCCTGGATGTCCTGGAGGTCGAAGAGCATCGGGACGTTGGGCGACATCCGGTTCATAAAGTCCGCGCCGCCCGGGCCGATGGCGCACATACGCACGGGGCCCGGGTCGCTCTGCATCGTGTTGACCACCGCGAGGTCCACGTCGAGGTACGCCGTCGGGTCGGCCGGCGTGAACTTCCGCGCGAAGATGCCCAGGTCAACGACCACCAGCACACAGAGCGCGCACCAAGCGATGGTCGAGCGACGTGTCACCCCCCACAGAATCAGGCCCGCCGAGGCCAGCAACACGACGGCGAAACGAGCGATCTGCGCCAGGACGTAGGGGCCGAAGATGATGCCCTCCACCGACATGGCGTTGCCGAACTCCCAGAGGTGAACCCCCGCGACAAGGCCGACGGCCAGCAGGGCGACGAAGGCCCAGCTCACCGTCTTCCAGGCGTTGCGCCTGCCCTCACGCACGCCCATCAGAGCCTCTGCGCCCAGCGCGGCCAGCACCGACCCGGCCGTGCAGGCCAGATACAGCGCGCGTCCGATGCCGGTGAGTTTCTTGAAGCCGGGCACGAGATGGTAGAGCAGCGCGTTGGCGGGCGTGCCGAACGCCAGGGCCAGCGCGAACAGCCAGAGGCCCAGCCAGAACCAGGCCTGCCGCCGTGGCCGGATGACCAGGCCCGAGATACCCAGGATCAGCGGGGCGATGCCGAGGTACCAGCTCGTCTCGGTGTACGTCCGGTAGGCCCGGCCCCACCAGCAGTTCATATCCCCGCCCCAGTGGTTGTAATCCACGGGGTTCCCGAAGGCGTCGGGCATCAGCGCCAGCAGCAGGTTCGGCGGCGCCAGCGCGTGGCTGAGCTGCTGCGCGTACGACTGCCCACCGGTGCGCGAGCAGAGCGAGGCCATCTCGAAGCTGGGCCCGAGCTGGCAGCCGGCCAGCATCGTGCCCACGACCAGGGCCGCAGCGGTCAGCCCGGCATAGCGGGCGGCGCGCGTCCAGTCACGCCCGGCGACCTCTTGTGGTCGCTCCCCGCCGCCACAGCCCCACCCGCGCGCCAGCAGGTGGCCGATGCGCGCAACCGCGTAGGCAGCGAAGGCCAACAGCACATAGATGGAGATGTGCAGGTTCCCTGCCAGGAACTGCATCCCCGTGCCCAGGGCCGTGAGGCCGAGCCAGGCAGGCCGGTTGTCCCTGACAGCCCTCTCGAAGCCGAGCAGCATCAGCGGCAGCCACGCGCCGACCGAGCGGAAGGTCGGGAAGCACAGCCAGCCGATGAAGAAGCCGTTGAGCATAAAGGCGACGGCACCGATCGTCGCGGCCAGCGGGCGCAGTCTGATGGTTCGCAGGAACGCGTACATAAACGAGCCCGCGAGGAAGAAGAACAGGGCTGTCGCCCAGCCGAGCGCGAGCAACGGGCGGATGAAGTAATGCAGCCAGGTCTCGGGATAGAAGACCGCCGACTGATTGTTGCCGACGAAGGGCGTGCCGCAGAGCATAAGCGGGTTCCAGAGGGGCACGACGCCCTGCCGCACCTGGCGCGAGGCGTAAAGGCGCCAGGGGTAGAACTGCTGGACCGCGTCGAGGATGGGGTTGCTGGTCTTCGCGAACTCGGGGAACTCGGCAGCGTGCGGTCGCCACGGTTGCATCCGCAGGTAGAGGCCGGTCGGGAGCATTGCCCTGCCCCCGAAGGTGACCGGCCAGGTGACGCCAAGCGCCACCGCCAGGATGAAGCCGAGGGCGCAGAGGTCGTGCCTATGCCTGCGGATCGCGTCGGTCATAGAGCCTCTTCCGAAGATTGCGCCTTATCTGCCTGAGCTGACGCCAGGCCTCGAAGGCGTTGGCGAGCGGGCGCACGCGGCTGTCACGACAGTCCTCCCAGGTGATCGGGACCTCGGCCACGCTCAGGCCCAACTTCTTCGCGATGACCAGCAGCTCGGCATCGAACGCCCAGCCGTTGATGGTGTTCAGCGCGAAGACCTCGCGAGCGGCGTCGCGGGTGAAGCCCTTGAAGCCGCAGGTGACGTCCGATGCCGTGAGACTGAGCGTGCGGCGGGCCAGCCACCTGAAGCCCGCGCCCAGCGTCCGCCGCAGCCACGGCTGCCTCTGAACGAGCTTCGCATCGGGGCGAAAGCGCGAGCCGACAACCATCTCGGCCCCACCGCGCGCCGCCTCCAGGAGCTTGTCCACCTCGCCGACCGGCGTTGACAGGTCGGCGTCCAGGAAGACGATAATGCCGGCGTTCGCGGCCCGCACGCCCTGCCTGACCGCGTGGCCCTTGCCTCGGTTGTCGTCGTAGCCGAGCACCTGCACGCGGGGGTCCTGCGCCGCCATCCCCTGGGCCAGGGCGCGCGTGTCGTCGCCGCTGCCGTCGTCCACCACGATCAGCTCGGCAGGCAGGGAGGCCTCATCCAGGTAGCGCAGGATCTCGGACACGGTGCCCTGTATCCGGGCGCTCTCGTTGTAAGCCGGCACAACGATGGCGAGGCTCTCGCGGACATCTTCAGCGCAGGGCATGGCGACTGTCCCCGGTCTGCTGTTAGCTGTCAGTCGGTAGTCGGACCCAATAGATCGTGACCTGCTCGTTTGAGAAGACGCGGCGCAACAGGGGCTGCGTCTTTTCCCGAAAGGCGCCCGCCATGTCCTCCGGCGGCGTCAGGTCGGCAGATCTCATCATAGTCTCGGCGACCAGCACCTCGTGGGGGCCGTAGTAGACCAGGTCTATCCCCGCCTCCGTAAACATCGCCCGGCGCCGGCGGGCATCCCACCAGGGCAGCAGGGACTCCCCGGCCCAGCCCAGGGCCTCGCCGAAGCGCAGAGTCTCGGCCCAGTGCCCGACGAACACGAGGCAGGGCGCGTGCGCCGGGATGTGATTGCCGATCAGCGAAGAGCATAGCACGACCTCATCAGGGCCGGCGTTCTCGGTGAGGTACTCCAGGGCTTCTACCTCATCCCAGGACAGGTACATCGGCGGGGCGAGCACGTGGAGCAGGTCGCGGTTGTTCGCGTTTGTGTGCTCCATGCAGTCGCCCACGAAGAGCACGTTCGAGGGAAGCGCCAGCACCACGGCCGCCGCGATGAGCAGGGGCACTCCGCGAGCGTGCAGGGCGCTGCGCCGGCAGGGGTCGCGTTCTCTGCGCGCGAAGAGGGCCGGCCCGAGGACCATCACCAGGCCCAGCCCAGCGAGCATACACAGCGGAATGTGCATCCCCTCCGCCATCTTGCGCTGAAACGAGACCGGCGCGTACACCAGTCCCGCATGGGCGAGCAGCCAGCAGACCGGAAAGAGCAGGCGGTGGTGATGCCCGCGCATGCGCCAGACATAGGCCATCCCCAGCAGCGCGAGCAGGAAGATCAACCCGTAGCCGGCCGCGTAGTCAAGCGGACGCGGCGACAGGGTCGGCGTATTCACCTTCGCCAGGTAGGCCGGGTCCGCATGAGAGGCGTAGTACGCCCACAGAGGCGATGCCGCGCCCAGCCCGAAGATGACCGCGCAGTGCAGCAGGCCTCGGCGCAGGGGCAACTTGCCGGCCAGCGCCGACACCACGACGTACAGCACCAGCGCCACGTGAACCACGAAGACATCGTAGCTGTGCACGTTGCCCAGCAGGAGCAGCAGGACGCCGGCCAACGCCGCATAGCGCACCTCGTCCCGCCTCAGGCCGGTAAGCGCCGCGAGAAACACCAGGCACAGCAGGCCCATGGACCACACAAACAGCGGATTGAGCAGCAGCGACAGGAAGGTCACCGCCTCGGGCATCGCCTGCCAGCTTGGGGCGTAGTCGGGTGTGCGCAGAGGCGGTGGCAGGTAGTCGGGACGCGATCCCGCCCACCACGCAGCCAGCCAGCCGAAGCCGCTGCCCAGCGACGCCAGGCAGAGCGTGGCCCAGCGAACCGCCACCGTCGCGGTGAGGTGCGCGGTCAGCAGGTAGATGCACACCAGCAGGAACACGCCACCGGCCAGCCGCGCCACGTGGAAGATGACCGCCGGCGGCTGGCCCGTGAGCGCCGAGGCCTTCCCAAGGGCGAGGAGGAAGACGTTGAAGAAGTGCGGGTTCTGCGGCAGGGGCGTGTACTGATTGCGCAGCAGCACTCGGCCCTCGGCCGCCTGGCGAATCCACGACAGATAGACGTTGCCGTCGTCCACGCCCCAGATGAAGCCCTGGAACTGCCAGTGCGGCCCGGGGAGGCCGATCGCCCACAGATACGGCAGCGCGGTCAGGGCTACGACGAAGACCGCCCAGGCGAGCACGAGCAGGACCTCGCGACGAGTAACGAGGCGCTGCGCAACGCCTGAGCGCTTCCCTTCGGCGATGGGGTCCATCGCTAGAACCTCTGAACCTTCAGCAGTGCCTTGCGGATGCCTGAGATACCCAGCACCGAGCGCACCGTCCGCCACAAGCGCCTCGGCCCCAGGTAGAACTTCACGTAGGCGAGCTTCTTCAGGTGGTCGAGCGTGCGAGCCGGCAGGACGCCCTCGGTCCCGTAGACGGGCGTCTTGTAGTAGTCGAAGTGCGAGAAGTCGGCCCGGATGAGATGCCTGGTCTGCTCGTAGAGGTCAGTGTGCGGCAGCGGCGTGGTGATGCTGAAGGTGACATCGTCCAGCGGCAGCTCATTCGCCAAGCGGATGCTCGCGCGCACCTCGTCCTCGGTCTCGGTCGGCGCCCCGAGCATGAAGTACCCGCGGACCTTCAAGTCCAGGCTCCTGGCGCTCGCGACCGCTTCGCGCACCTGCTCGATGGTGATGCCCTTGTGATAGAGATCGTCGAGCACGCGCTGAGACGCCGATTCGATGCCGATGTGCACAATGCGCAGGCCGGCTTCCTTCATCTCGGCGAGCGCCTCGCGGTCACACACATCCGCGCGCACGTTGCAGCCCCACACCAGGCCCAGGTCCGCCTCGATTAACGCACCACATAGCTCGCCCATCCAGCCTCGGTCCAGCAGGAAGGTGTCGTCGAGCCACATAAGGCCCTCGATGCCGTAGCGCTCCTTGAGCTGTGCGGCCTCCGCCACGAGGCTCCGAGGCGACCGTCGCCGCACGCGCCTGCCGAAGATGGTGCGCAGGGTCGGCTGGCAGTACGAGCAGTTGTAAGGGCACCCGCGCGAGGCCATGATCGAGGTCCCCCGCAGCCCGTAGCGCACCGCGTCAAGCTGGTACCACAGGCTCAGATACCTCGGCATATCCAGCATATCCCACGCGGGCAGCGGGAGCGAGTCGAGGTCCGCGATCAGCTCCGCGCGCTCGTTGCGCACGAGTTCGCCCTCGCGCACGTAGCACAGGCCGGGCTGCTCCTCGATGCGCAGGCCGCCCTCGATGAGCGCGGGCAGCGTCTCCTCCCCCTCGCCCAGGATCACGGCGTCGAATACGCCCAGGGACAGCGTGTGCTCAGGCGCGACGGTCGGATGCGGCCCGCCGGCGATGACTACGGTCTCCGGGCTGACCGACTTGACCGCGCGGGCGATCTCCGCGGCGTCACCTATCATCGAGGTCATGGCGCTGATGCCCACGAGGTCATAGTGAGTGTCCGCCACCAGGCGCGCGATTTTGCGGAGCGGCTGGCGGATGAAGCTCGCATCAAACAGGTCCACCTCCAGGCCGCGCTCCCGCAGCACGGCGGCCAGGTAAGCAACGCCAAGCGGCGGATCGCCGGACGGATACTTGAAGCGCGGGAAAACCAGCAGAGTCCTCACAGACTAACAGCCTTCCGCTGGGGCCTGGTTCCCAGCAGCACCGCGCACAGCCCTGCCAGGCCCATCAGTGTCACGAAGATCCCCACCTGAACGCTCTCGGGCATAAAGACCAGAGACGCCTCGCGGTCCCGCTCGCTCACGCGCACGCCGCAGAAGGTGCCGGCGATGGTGTCTATCTCACGCGGCTCGCCGTCAACGTATGCCCGCCAGCCGGGGTAGAAGGTCTCGGTGACAACCAGGTGGGAGACCTTCCACCCGGTCTGCGGTAGCACAACGTCAATCAAGTTGAGCGCCCCCGCCCGCCTGCTGGCACCTGCGAGACCAGAAGTGGTTTCAACCCCCCCGCGGACGGCATTGGCGGGCTGGAAGCCCGCCCTACGGGTGGTTTTGAAACGGGCTTCAGCCTCACGCAGGGGAGGCTTTCGGAAGATCCATTTGTGCCAGAACTCGTGAGAGGGATCGAGCGTCCAGAAGTCGCTCAGGCTCACGAAAGCCCGCGGCAGCGGACAGTCCCGGAAACCCACGTAGCGACGCAGCGAAGGGGAAGTGCCGACCTCGACCAGCCTCGAGTACGAAGGGCTCAGTTCCTTCATGCTCACCACGTGGCGCACGCCCACCAGCTCCTGAAGCGGCCCGTTGGCCGTATTCGGCAGCAGCATGTTCCCATTGGCGATGGGCGCCGGGTCGGCGCCCTCGGCCCAGAAGGCGAACTCGCGATACGAGCGCGGGAAGAGGGAGTCGTAGCCCGCCACGCTGT
>CBFDBV010000269.1:0-6779 GCA_965603135.1 uncultured bacterium | reverse complement strand
CGGAGCGGCGGTTACCAGCCCCACACACACCAGAGACACCAGCAGTGGCACACTGACTTCAAGCACCTTTGGCTTCACCATTACTACGCCTCCTATCATATTGGGGCTAGTGGGACGGCCACAGACTACGCGTTCGCACGACTTGTTCGCTGTGCCCGCGACAGGTCCTTCGCGGCCGTTCGCCGACATCATCAGCAGAGACTGTTGCAGAAGCTACTGTAGAAGATTACAAAAGGCGGGGGCAAATGTCAAGAGATGGCGGCGCAAGCTCTTCTACCGGCTGCTTCAGCACGCAGTGGCCATCGATCCGGTGCCGCGCGACCAGATCCGCGGCGGAGCGGCCATACGCACCCGCTCAGGCCCGTACCACCAACCTGAGTCAAGCGGATAGCCCTGTAACCCATTCCCCGCCGTTACTGCTTGAAGCAGTGGCAGACCGGCTCTTCCTCTGCGGGCTCCGGCGTCTCCTCAGCGGCGGCCTCAGCGCCCGCGGCGGCCTCCGCGGCCCCCGCGGCGAGCGTGTCCGTGATCATCTGCTCGAGATGTACCTCGTCGCCCTCGATGTACCCCTCCTGGTAGCGGGCGATCTTGCCGTCCCGGCCGATGACGAAGGTCGCCGGCAGAGCGCGGACGCCGTACTTGCCCGATACCTCCTGCCCGGGGTCCGCCGCGACGGCATGGGCGATCTCCTGATCCGTCACGAACTGCTTCGTGACAGCCGGGCCGGTCTCGCCCTGGTCCAGGCTGATGGAGAGCAGCTTCAGGCGCTGGTCGGCGTAACGGGTGCCGAGGTCCTCCATTACCTTCAAGTGCCCGGCTGCGTCCCGATACCAGGTGATGAAGAAGTTGAGCACCACGACCTGGCCGCTCCAGTCGGAGAGCTTCACCGGAGAGCCCTCCAGCGTCGCTATCTGGAAGTCCGGGGCCACCTCACCCTCGGGCAGCGGCTCCTCGAGCGCCTCGTCCTGCCCCAGCGCCGCAGGCGCGGACACCACCATCAGCACACACACTGCGACCGCGAGTGTCATCGTTGAGGCTCGCATGACCGCCACTCCTTCTCCACGTGTTGTCGGGCTGCGGCCGCAGGCCGCTGCAACGACAGCAGCATCAGTTGCGAGTTGCGAGTAACAACCTCCGACCACGCGCCCTTGCCGCATGCCGTTACTCGCTACTCGCTACTGTTGTTCGCCCTCAGAGGGCCGGAGACCTCCCCCTCAGCGAGCGTCGCAGTCCAGCAAGCTCAAGCAGATCCTCAGGCGTGGTCCGTGCAACGAGGACGCAGCGAAGGCCGTTGGCCTCCCACGAGACCAGACAGGCGTGGCCGCTTCTGCCGACCTCCAGGCCGATCGGGGCACTTGCCACGATCTCACCAGGGACGAGGGGCTGCCATCCGGCGGGGCTTTCAAAGAGGGAGACCGGGCAACGCCCGACCTGGTAGAGAGTATGACTTACCAACCTGCCGTCGAGGTCCAGCAGAGCGCGATGGACAGGCCTCCACGATGTCGGCGAGGGATGGACGCTGACCGCGGAATACGCTCCGGCCGGCGCTACGCCTGCCCAGGGCTGCCGGCCCATGCGCGCGTGGGCCTGCACCAGCAGGGCGGCGGTGTTGGTGAGAGGCGAGAGGTAGCTGTTCAGCATCGCCGCTCCGCTGATGAGGATGACGCCCACGGCGGCGATCGCTACCAGCCGGCGCGCACGCGGCGGGATGAAGCTCACGCGCGCGCGCATCCCGTCCACCTCATCGAGGCGGTCGCGCAGCCGCTCCGAGAAGCCCAGGGGCGGCTCGGCTGCGTGCTGAGGTCCCACCATCAAGCCCCTGGTGGCAACTAGTCGCCCCAACTCGCGGCTGCACGCGGGGCAGGCGAGCACGTGCGCCGCCACGCGTCGCCGCTCCCGCTCGGGTAGCTCGCCGTCCACCAGGCCCGACAGCCGCTCGTCGTCAGGATTGCAGTTGCGGCTCATCACCTAGATCAGTCCTTTGGAGCGGGCGTACTGCTTGAGCTGCTCTTGCAGCAGGGCTCGCCCCCGGGCTATGCGTGAGCGCACGGTACCGATGGGCACCTTGAGCGCGTCCGCGATCTCCCGGTAGCTCAGACCGTGCATATCGCAGAGAAGCACCGCTTCGCGGAAGACCTCGGGAAGCCGGGCCAGGGCCTCCTCTATCTCAGCATCCAGGGAGTCCGCCAGCGCCTGCTCTTCGGGTAGCGGCTCACCTGCTTCGGCGACGACCTTCCCGGCGGTCTCGGCCGTGACCGTCTCCCACGGCATCATCTCCGGCGTGCGGCGGCGCCGGCGGAACTCGTTGATGTATGTGTTGGTGACGATCCTGAGCATCCATGCCCGGAAGTTGGTGCCCAGCTCAAACTGATCGAACCCCAGGTAGGCCTTGACCAGCGCATCTTGCGCTACGTCCTGGGCATCGGCGTGGTTGCCGGTCATCCGCAGGGCCGCACTGAACACGTCTCTCTCGTATTCGCGGGCGAGCTGCTCGAATCTCCGCCGCCGCGCCGCCTGCTCTCGCCCGGCTCGCCTCAGCCCTATCTGCATCGGCGTCACCTATGATAACGTTGACAGCCTAGCGTTGAGTTCCCCCGATTATTCGCGTAGGTCGGCCTGCGCCACAGCGCGCTTTCAGCTTCCAGCCCGACAAGACCCCCACTCAACGGCGTCGGGCTGGAAGCCCGACCTAAGCGGGGAAGCCCGACCTACGCCGGTCGCTCGAGAGCGCCTTGACCGGATTGCGCACGTAAACCCGCAGCCTCCTGAAGAGCCGCTCGGCGGCGCTGCGATTGTGCAGGAAGTGTCTCTGCGCCTCGCTCAGCAGCGCCGGGGCATACCTCTCCTTCAGCTTATATATACCCCGATAGTCGCTCTCCTGTATATAAGGTAGCAGCAGCGCGGCCAGCGGATTCGCCCCGCTCATCACCGCGGCGGCGAAGTCCACCAGCGCCGGCTCCCCGCTCGGCGTGATGAGGATGTTGTCGAGCTTCTCCAGGTCGCCGTGGGCGATGCCGCGCGAATGCAGGCAGCGCACGAGCTTCTCAAGTTCCTCGAAGAAACGCTGATCCAGCTCGGGACTCTCCGGCCCCGTGACCTGCTCGGCGTTTATGTGTTCGGTCACCAGCCACCAGGCGTTGGGCGCTGCCAGCAGGCGAGGGATGTTGGCAATACCCTCGGCCCGACGCAGCGCCGCCGCCTCGCGGCGCGCGAGATACGCCCCGACCACGCGCTTGAACCGGGTTCCCGCCCGGCCGTAGTCCTTGACCACCGCGCGCCGGCCGTCCAGTTCAATCAGTCGCACCTCCGGCCGGGCGCGCCACGCCGTGCGCAGCACGCGCACGGTCAACTCATCAACGCGCTCGGGCGAGAGCGACTCCAGCGCCTCATCCGTCACGTGTCCGTCCCCTCCCCGGCGTGGTCAGCACCCTCGGCTCCACGGTCAGGGGAGAGCGCGGTCGTTACGGATATCGCGTCGAACGGGCATTTCGCGCACTCCAGACAGCCGATGCAGGTGTGCCCGCCCAGGTCGCGGCGTGGGTCAATGCCCTGCGGGCAATGCCTCACGCACCAGCCGCAGTCGGTGCACTTCTTGCTGTCATAGCGCATCTGAAAGAGGCTCACGCGATTGAACAGCGAGAAGATCGCACCCAGCGGGCAGATCACACGACAGAAGGCCCGCCGAGAGAACACCGCTCCCGCCAAGACCGCGGCCAGGATGCCCATCTTCGCATACCACCAGGCGCCTATCAGCGGGCGCAGCTCGGCGTGCAGCAGCGGCTGAAAGATGCCGCCCTCCAGCGCGCCCTGGGGGCACAGCTTGCAGAACCAGGGAATCCCGGTGAAATAGGGCACGATCAGCACCAGCCCGACCAGCACGGCGTACCTCGTGTAGCTCATCCACCCCGGGATCGTGTACTTCCGCCGGCTCAGCTTCGCGAGCAGGTCTTGAAGCAGCCCGAACGGACAGAGCCAGCCGCACATCATCCGTCCGAAGATGCCGCTGACGGCCAGCAGCGACCCGAGGATGTACAGGGGCAGGACGAACACCGCGCGCGCGTCGGCGACGGCATTCTGAAGCGCCCCCAGCGGACAGGCGAAGGATGCGGCCGGACACGCCCAGCAGTTCAGGACGGGAACGCAGACACCGCGCGCACCCAGCCCGACCAGGAAGGAGGAGTTTACGACGAGAAGAGAGGCGACCTGGACATAGCGTCGGAGGCGGAGATACCAGGTACGGCGGAGGCCGGAGGCTGGAGGCTGGAGGCTGGATACGGCGGACGGCCTCCGGCCTCCGCCGCTCGCGTCAGGGCCGGCCATGGTCAGTGACCACCGAGCCCGATGCAATCGGTGCACAGGACCTCAGCGTGGCGTTTCACATCGGCCATCTGGCCGGTGCGGACGCCCCAGGCCATCATGCCAATACCGGCGATGGCAACGAGCAGCCAGAGCCAGCGCACGGTACGGCGGAGGCTGGAGGCTGGAGGCAGGAGGCTGGATACGGCGGACGGGCTCCCGCGTTCGCCGTTCGCCGTTCCCCATTGCCCATTGCCCATTGCCCATTGCCCGCCGTTTCAGAGGCTGCTGAGGTACTCGAAGTCGCGGGCGATGGCGGCGGCCTTGTCCTTGACGCCCGAGGGCGAGAACTCGACGGCCAGATAGCCCTGGTAGTCGGCCTTGCGCAGGCGCCTCACGAGCGAGGCGTAGTCTACGAGGCCATCGGCCAGCGCCACCCGTTCCACGCGGCCACCCCTTCTTTCGCCCAGAGGCGCGTAGTTCTGAGCGTGTACGTGTACCACCGCGGGCAGCACTGCCTCCAGCCGCTCCATCGCGGACTCTTCTTCCGGCCTGCTGGACGGCTGAAAGTTCAGCGCGAACCCCTCGGAGTCGACCTCTTCGAGCAGGCGCCGGGCACTCTTGCCCGTGTCCGCGAGGGTGTTGCTGTGCATCTCCGCGGCCAGCACCATCTCCATCTTCGCAACGCTCGCGGCGGCCTCCCTGACCTCGCGCACCGTGCTCCGCCAGGTGGCCTCGTCCGCCTCCGCCGAGCCAACGTCACTGGCCCACACACGTATGATCGGAGAGCCCAGCGCCGCCGCGGTCTGGAGGACATCCTTGAGCGACACGTCCCCTCCCTGATTCGCGTTGGTAGCGCCCAGCCGCAGGTACGAGCCGAAGACCGGGACCTCCAACCCGCGTTCGGCGCCCATCCGCCTGACGGCCGCGACTCGGTTCGCGTCGAACTCCTGCGAGATGTGCGGCTCGCGGCCCCAGATCTCCACGCCCTGAAAGCCGACGTCGGCGGCCAGGTCCAGGGCGTACTCGAGCAGTCGCTCGCGAAACGCGATGCTGCACAGGGCTATCTTCATCGGCGTGCGCGCTGTCTTGGGCACTTGATTCTTGACCTCTACGGGTTAGCCGGGGGGGCAGTCACCTGAGGTGACTGTCCCCTCCGATTTCAACGGGCTGGCCGGACTCTGCCGACTCGTGGATAGCAACGAGCGCCTCGGTCACACAAAGCCCGTCGTGCGCGGTGGCCAGCGGCTCTCGCCCCTCGATGACACAATCGGCAAAATGACGGATGCTCTGCACTCCGAAGCCGTTCGGCATTCCCTGGATCTCCGTGCGCACGGCCACGTCAGGATACTCCGCGCCGTCCGGCACAAACTTCTGCACCATCCGGTGAGAGCTGCAATCGGCGAACACCGTGCCCTGCGAGCCGATCAGCTCCATCTTGAAGTCAAAGACGGTGGGCATCTCGTCGGACATTATCCAGCAGTTCTCCACGTGGGCCACGCCGCCGCTCTCCATCTCGAGGGTGGTCAGGAAGAAGTCCGGCGTATCAATACCGCGTTCCCTGAGGACGCGCGAGCGCGAGACTGAGTATACCCGCCTGACCTCGTCATCGAACATCCAGCGCACCAGGTCCACCGAATGACTGCCCAGGAACCACACGACGGTGGACTGCCCCCCCCAACTGAGCATCTCGGTCGGCACATAGATGGCGTCATTGAGCCGCAGGCTCATCATCTGCGGCTCGCCCAGCTCGCCGTTCTCTATCGCCTGCCTGGCCTCCCACATCGCGGGGTTCCAGCGATTGTGAAAGTCAAGCATCAGCGTAACGCCGGCCTGCTCGGCGGCCGCGATCATCGCCTCGCAGTCCGCGACGGTGGTGGCCATGGGCTTCTCCAGGAGGATGTGCTTGCCCGCCTCCGCCGCCGCGACAGCGATCTCGCGGTGCAGGAAGTCGGGGGTGACGATGGACACGGCGTCCACGTCATCGCGGGCCAGCAGCTCGCGGTAGTTGGTCGTGTAGCTCTCGGCCCCGTACTGCTCGGCGCGCTCGCGGAGCAAGTCCTCGTCCAGGTCACAGATGCACGCCAGCTTCCCGCGGGGGTGCGTCGAGTAAGTCATCAGATGGGTCTCGCCCCACACACCGGTGCCGATGACGCCGAAGCCGTGAGTCTCGTTCACGATGGTGCACCTCGCTGCCCCACAGGAAGGTTCGTTTTGTCAGGGGGTGGATTGCACGGCCCGCCACCGCGGGGACCATCCAACCGCGCTGATTATAAGTGATTCGGCGAAAAGGTGTCAACGCACTCCCGGGGCGTTTCGAGCGGGCCGACGCAGGATGACCTTGTTGGCCGAGGCTCGGGCGTGCCTCGCTTGCAGGTCGGAGCAGGAACTCCGACCTACGGTTCCTTCGTTGTCGTTTGCCGTTTGCCCATCGCCTATCCCCCTGCGCTGAAGCTTCCCCCCTCGCCAAGGCTACGGGGGAC
>CBFDBV010000268.1:0-6788 GCA_965603135.1 uncultured bacterium | reverse complement strand
CGAGTTACGACGCACGACCCGAAACGCCCTGCGCCCCGCCGTTGGCGTCACTCGCCACTACCGTTACTCGCTACTCGTAACTCATAGCTGCCGTCACCCCATGCAGCAGTCCTTGTACTTCTTGCCGCTGCCGCAGGGGCAGGGGTCGTTGCGGCCCAGGCCCTGCTCCTGAGCCGCCTGCCGCGCCAGGAGCTTCCTCGCCATGCGCTTGAGCGTGTCGTGGGAGTGCTCGAAGAACATCCGGTAGCTCTCGCAGAAGTACGTGGGGCGGGGCGCATCGCCGAGCATCACACGATACTTGGGGCAGCCACCGTGGCACAGGCTGAACCACTCGCAGTGGCGGCACTGCTCCAGCCCCGCCGTCTTGCGTCCCCGGAAGCGCTGATAGACCTCCAGCTTGAAGACGTCGGCGAACTGCATCTCGTGGATGTTGCCGTAATGCCACCGCGGCTCGACGAAGAAGTCGCAGGCGTAGAGATCCCCGTTGTGCTCCACCACCACGTAGAGGCCGCACTCGGGGCCGAACATGCAGGTTGGGTGCGGATGGCCCATCACGACCGCGAGCATGTCATCGTACATCCGCACATAGGCCGCGCGCGGCTCGTCGGCCGCCCATAGATCGAAGGTCTCGCACAGGAAGCGACCGTAGGCCTCGGGCGTGATGGAGAAGTCCATCAGGCCCTCTCCCGCCGGATCGGGCTCCGCGAGGGGGATGAACTGCAAGAAATCCACGCCCAGTGAAAGCAGATACTCGTAAGTCTCGGCGGCGCGCTCGACGTTCGCGGGCGTGACCATCGCCAGAATGTTGACCTCGACCTCGTGCTCCAGGAGCGTGTCCAGGGCCGCAAGCACGCGGGCATGAGACGGCTCGCCGCCGAGCGTCACGCGATACGCGTCATGCACGTCCGCCGGGCCGTCAATGCTGACGCCGACCAGGAACTTGTACTCGCGGAGGAAGCGGGCCCAGGCCGGGTCGTCGAGGAGGATCGCGTTGGTCTGAAGGCTGTTGGAGACCATCTGCCCGGGGCGGCCGTAGAGCTGCTGATAGTGGACCGCGCGCTTGAAAAAGTCGAGGCCCATCAGCGTCGGCTCGCCGCCCTGCCAGGCAAAGGGGACCGCCCGGTCGGAGTGGTTCATATACTTACGGACCAGCTCGCGGAGGGTGTCGTCGGACATCCGGTGCCTGGGTGCGTCGGGGTAGAGGGCGCTCTTGTCGCGGTAGAAACAGTAAGTGCAGGCCAGGTTACAGTCCGGTCCGGCGGGCTTGATGAGGACGGTCAGGGGCGTTCTCGGCCTGTCTGACATGGTCGTCTCCTGTCGCGGGAGAGTCGGAGCAGGAGCTCCGACCTACGGGACAACGACGAACGACTGTCACGGAGTGCGGGGGGTGATCCCGCCGAGGCGGGACCGCCAGGACACGGCAACTAGCGGCGGAAGAGGAAGCGGCAGGCTTCGTCGCCCGCGCACATAGTGCCGGCAAGCTCGAAAGTGATCCGCTCCGAGAACTCCGCCGCCCAGCCGCGGCCCTCAGCCACGCAGATTGTGCGCGCGATGCTCTCGGCAAGGTGCGTCCGGCCCGACCTCTCGAGAAGACGCAGCCACGGGCAGTCAGTGATGGCGATCTCCAGTTCGTGCGGGGTCGTCTGCGTCACCTCGAAGGTGTGTCCCTCGGCGGCGAGCTTGAGAGAGTAGCAGCGCGCCAGGTCCTCGAGGGAGGAGCCCTGGACGGCGAGCAGCTCGCGGGCCTTGCGGGCCTGGAGCTTGGGCATCACGTGCCAGACGCGCTCGTCAAGCTCGAGCGCGGCGTCAAAGCCGAGCATCTCCTCGGCCATCACAAACCAGAGGCCGTCCGCCGCGAAATAGGAGCGGCGTAGCATCTCGACGAGCTGGCGGTCATCGAAGCGCATCGCGGGGCTCCTTCAGCCGTATTGCCCGTGCGCGCGGAGTAGCTCGCAGGCGTAGGCGTAGTCGGCGAAGCTGACCTGGGTCCTCTTGCGCAGCGGAGCGCTTGCGCTCCGCGCCGAGGGCAAGCCCGCGGCTGGCAAGGGTTTGCCGCCGTGGAAGCGCATCGCGGGGCTCCCTCAGCCGTATTGGCCGTGCTGGGGCTGGCGTGAGGTCAAGTGCACCACCTACTCGTCGCCGCCCGGGCGCCGTTCGCGGAAGCCGCGGGGAGGAGGCCTCTCGCCGGGCTTGACGGCCGCCGGGTCGTAGCCGAGCTGCGCCTCGCGCCACATATCGTACTGCCAGAGGTACTGCCCGGGGTGCTCGCGGATGAGGGCCTCCAGGCGGTCGAAGAGCCGCTGCGTGTTGGCCTGAAGGTCGCGCTCGCGGTCGCCCGTGGCGGTCAGCTCCACCGGCTCGCCTATGCGCACGATGAAGGTGCCGTCGGGCTGGCGAAGGCCGTGGCAAGGCATCACCGGCGCGCCGGCCCTCGCACCCAGCAGAATGGGCGTGTGCCAGACGTTCACGCGATGGCCGAAGAACTCGACGTAGACGCCCTGCCCGCGGGCGCGGCGGTCGGGCATAATCCCCAGGATGCCGTTGTCCCTGAGCAGCCGCAGACAGGGCCTGATGCCCTCGTCTACGGGGATGGTCTCGAAGTCGAGTTCCCTGCGGACGGCGGTGATGGCGCGGGCGATGCGCTCGCTGCGGGAGGCTCGCGAGAGCGCGACCACACGGTAGCCCTCGTGAATGAGGCGGACGGCGCTGATCTCCCAGTTCCCGAGATGAGCGCTCACGACAACCGCACCTTTCCCGGCGTCCCGGGCTGCCGCCAGGTGCTCCAGGCCTTCGATGGGCGCAACCTCGGCCAGCTCCGCCGGGGTCATCGAGGGGAGCTTGAGCATCTCCAGGCCGAGCCGGGCGGCGGACTCGAAGGCGGCGGTGGTGATGGCAGCGCGGCGCTCCTGCGACAGCTCGTCGCTGAGGACGAACTCGAGGTTCGCCAGCGTGATGCGCGTGCGGCGGCGCGCGAGGCGCCTGCCGACACGTCCGAGGCGTCCGCCGAGGCGCTGCAACTCGTCCCAGGTCATGCGCGAGACGAGGGCGCGCATGGCCGGGAGCGCGTAGGGCGCGAGGGCGGCGCGGATTGATCTTCGGAAGAAGTCCTTGCGCATGGTGAACTCTCGCCCGTGCCCCAAGCTTGCCCTTAGACGATCGCTCCGTGCTCGGCCAAGGCACATTCGCTGGCCCGCACGTAGACACCTCCGGCGCCCGCAAGCCATAGGGAGGTCGGGGCTTCAGCCGGGCCGGTCGTTGGGTGTTTGCGATGTCGTACGGAGGGCGGGGCTTCAGCCCCGCCGGTCGTTCGGCGATGCCGATTCCCACGGGTACCCGCAGAACCTCGCGTGGGGCCAGTCCTCGGGCCTGGCGCATAAGCCCCTCCGTACGGGATTCCCCAGGAGATACCGGACGACGTTCGCGAGGTCGTCTGAATCCCGTACGTGTCGGTCCCAGAGCCGTCGCTGCCAGAGGGGGGATCGTATCCCCACGCGACTCAGAGCGTACCCACAGGTCTGCTTGAACTCATCAGTGAAGGAGATCAGGTCGCCCCCGTCAGTCACCACGCACGCGAGGACGTGGAGGTGCTCTGGCATGATGCAGTAGGCAATCAGCCCGCAAGCGTTGCTTCGCGCCGTTTCCTGGAGCGCCTTCGTGACAATCGAGGGGATACCCGCGCGCGTGAGCACGCGGCGTTGCCGGTGCACGCATAGAGTGAAGGAAACCGGCTGCCACGGTATCTGATACTTCCAGCGCTCCAGCCGATGAGGGTACCTCCTTGACGGCGGATCCGAATCGGGGCGCACCACTGGCCACCTCCCGTGGGGCTAGAGCCCCGCCCTCCGCACGACATGACGGCCCACCGCCGGCCACCTCCGGCGGGGCTAAAGCCCCGCCCTCCGTACGACACACGTCCGTACGACACACGTCCGTACGACACACGTCCGTACGACACACGTCCATACGACACACGTCCATACGACACACGTCCATACGACACACGTCCATACGACACGACGACGGCCCACCGCCGACCACCTCCGGCGGGGCTAAAGCCCCGCCCTCCGCGCGTTGTCCACCCAGATGGGGCTGGACCAGGCGTACTGGCCGTTGAGCTGGCTCACCCGTAAGTAGTACCAGTTGCGGCCCGGCTCGACCTCGTCGTCGGTGAACGTCACCTCCGCCCGGTAGGCGGCCTCCGGGATCGCCAGGTGCCGCTTGATCTTGTAGGAGTTGTGATAGTAAGCGTCCACCGAGTTCTCGAAGTCATCAGGGCCCAGGTCGAACTGATCGCGAATGCGCTGGACCGCAGCGTCCCACAGCGGCAGGACGCGCGACTCGCGCATCGCCTCGGCCAGGGAGAAGTCCAGCTCCTCCCCGTCGGTCTCCAGAGTCAACCTCTGATCGGCGGGCGCCTCGATCTCGAAGACGAGGGTCTGCTGGACGGTGTCGTCGGCGGGGCCGCGCCTGGGATCGGTGGTGAGTTGGAACTGACACTCGGTGTCGGAGACCTGCTCGAAGCTGTTGCCGTGGCGGGTGAAGCAGCCCTCGGTGGAGAGGATGGCCGCCCCCGGCGCGAGCAGCCTGCCGTGCCACTCCTTCTCCGCCGCCTCAAGCCCGTAGTGAGCAGATGGCCCCCAGCCGAACTCGAAGGCGACCTTGGCGCGGATGGTCCCGTCGCTCGGGACCTGCCAGGTGCCGTTGTGACAGTGCGTGCGCCAGACGCGGCCGTTGCGGATGACCTCGATGCGGTCGAGCGCCTGGGTACACTCGACCGCCGCGCGCAGCGTCACCGGGTCGGAGGACTGAATGACAGAGCCCATCTCGGCGTCATCCAACGAGTAATCGAGCTTGATGCGGTCGCCGGTGACGGCGTAGACGCGGCGGCTGAGGAAGGCGTCCCAGAGGGCCTCGCGGGTGAGCTCGGGGGCCTTGACTGCGACCAGGCCCCATCCCCACTTGCCGGCGAAGCCGGTGCCATTGTCGCCGGAGGCGATGATGCCGAGGCGATAGCCGCGGGCGAGCGCGTCCTGCACGGTCGAGCCGGATACGCGCGGGCCCATCGAGCCATTGCGGAACATCCCGATGGGCGTGTTGCAGCCCTCGGAGGAGCCGTGGACGGAGAAGACCTCGACGAGCGGCGAGAGGTCCTCGTCGTAGTGATCCCAGTCCTTGGCGCGCTGGGCGGTCAGGTAGCCGCAGTGGTGCGGGATGGCGATGCCGCCGAGCTTCCGCAGGTTCGCGTAGAGCTCGTCAATGGTCATACTCAGGTCCAGCGGCGGATCGTCGGCGGGGTAGAAGACGTTGTGATCGCCCCAGCGGGTGCGGTCGCCGGTCCACTCGTAACCGGGGAAGGTGACGAAGCGCCCAGGCTCGTGGTACTCCTTGACCAGGCGGCAGATCATCTGCCAGTCGGGCCTGAAGTAGTCCTTCATACCCACGGACTCGGTCTTCAGGCCGGTGCCGGTGTCGTAGTAGTGGGCGGGGTAGTAGACGATGGGGAAGAAGTCGAGGTAGTCGCGCGCGCCCTCGAAGGCCTGACGGACGAAGCCCTCGACGTCGCCGGCATCTTCGGGCGGCTCGGCGACGGCGTCCACGCCCTTGCTCTGCAGGCGCATGTGGGCGAGGTTGAACTGCGTGTGCATACAGCCCCAGTAGGTGTTGTCGGCCATGCTCCCTCACTCCTTACGTTCTGCCCCGAGCACCCGTCGGTACAGGCCCCAGGCCTCCAGGCGCGCGGCGACGTCGGGGTCCACCGTGACGTGTCCGGTCAGCTTCAGGCAGTCGCCGTAGTCGCGCCGGTCGAGGCTGAGCAGCAGGTTTTCCATCTTCTCGTACAGCTCGGCGGCGACCGCCGGCTGCTCGTTGATGAGGTTCTGCTGCTCGTCGGGGTCCTCGGCGACGTGGTAGAGCTCGTCGCGGCCGTCGGAGGCCCAGATGTACTTCCACTCGTGGGTGCGCGCGGACTTCAGGTGCCGGTTCCACTGCCGAATGTCCACGCGCGGATGCTCGCGCTTGACCCAGTGGAAGGGCTCCAGGGGCTTCTGTAGCTCGGCCATAGCGAACTCGCGGATGGGCTCCTCGCCGAGGGCGTGCGTCAGACTCTTACCGTGCATATGCGACCAGATGTCCTCGTCCTCGACGCCGGCCAGCTCCAGCGCCGTCGGCATGAAGTCCACGGTCTGGACGAGGTGCTTGACGCGCCGGCCGCCCTCGAAGAGCCCGGGCAGGCGTATCACCAGCGGCACCCAGAGCGTTGTGTCATAGAGTGCGACCTGGCAGTGGCCGGTGTGAAAGCCGTGCTCACCGTGGCTGTCCCCGTGGTCGGAGGTGACGATGAAGAGCGTGTTGTCCAGCAGGCCGCGCCGCTCGAAGTTGCGATAGATCTCGCCGATGGCGTGGTCCACGGAGGCGGTTGCCCCGTCGCGCAGGGAGCGGACGATGGCCCACTGCTCCGGGGTCAGCACCACCTCGCCGGCGGTGCCGCTGAACTGCAACTGCGGGATGGCCTCGGCCTCCTCGACAGAGACGCCGGGCATCAGGAACTCCGACCGCCACGGCTCGGGGGCCCAGTACTTCATGTGTGGCTCGCCGCTGAGCGCGAACAGGAGCCAGGGGCGGTCGTCGCTCTCGTGGTCCTCGAGCCACTTCTCGATGAGCCCCACGTTCTTCCAGGCCTGCGTGAAGCTCTCGCCCGCCTCCTCTTTCGTATAGGGGGGCACCTCATCGAGGTCGCGGGGGTTGAGCCACTCGGTGAAGCCGCGGCCGAGGTTGCCGGAATCCTGCTG
>CBFDBV010000267.1:0-6829 GCA_965603135.1 uncultured bacterium | reverse complement strand
AGGGGGCCTTTGCGTCGTCCTCCACCCCGTAGAGCTGCACCACCCAACGCTGTGTCGGGCCCGCCTTCGCTCCTTCGGAGCTATGGCGGACAGGCTTGGAAGCCCAACCTATGCGCTCGCCGGCACCCGAGACAAGCGGGAGCTGGTGCAAGACCAACTGCTCCGCCAGGACCACTCCCTCTTCCTGCTCTACGCCGCTGAGTATCGCGCCTGCTCCTACCTTGCACCAGGGCAGGCGGCAGTATTCGACCACTGCCGGCCCCTCGGTGCGCAGCTTCCCTACGGCACTGCCGTGCACGCAAACGGCGGGGATGGGCCGCCCCACAGTGCGCGCCTGCTTCGTCCGCCCGGTACACAAGTCGCGCCACTGCTTGCTCGTTCCCAGGTGCAAGAAGCGGAGCGCAAACGCTCCGCTGGAAGCCGAGGGCTTGCCCTCGGCTGGCCGCGGGATCGAGACGCGGAACTCAAGATCGGCGATAGCCTCGATTACCCGCTCCCGCACCCAGCGAGATCGGGGACAGTCATCTAAGGTGACTGTTTCCCTGGCATCCGTAGGTGGGTGCCCCGCCAGAGTCAGGCATACTTCCCGGTAGAGATCAATCTGCGCCTGCTCGGTGCCCGGCTGCTCCAATACCCCCGGTTCGAAGTGGGCGACACCTGAGCTCAATGTTGCTCCGGCCAGCGCCGCCAATCGCCGCGTGGCCTTCGCGTCAAAAGCCAGCAAGCCGCTATCCACAAAGGCCTGCCCCTGGTGCAGGGCGCCGGCTTGAAGCATCTCGTCATAGCTGGGCTTCTGCAAGAAGCCTTGAACCGGGCCGCCCTTGGGAGAGCACACGTAGACGCCGTGCCCTGTGGCCTGGGCCCAGGGGCACGGGAACCCCAGCCCGCTCACACCCGGGCCGACCGCCAACTGCACGGGATCAAAGGCAAGCAGGACATCGCCGGAGAGCACTACGACGCCGCCCTCGAGACGCTCGGGCAAGCGACAGAGGGCCACCATCAGCTCGTCAAAGAGCGTGGACCGCGGACCACCGGGGAACAGCTCCCAGGGCAGCCCGGCGAACACCTTTCCGAAGGCAGAGCAGTGCGGGATGCGCTTGCTGTCACCGCCGGAGTTGATCAGCAGGATGCGTAAATCATCCCACTGCCGGGGGACAGTCATCCCGCCCAGGCGGGATGACTGTCCCCGATCCAAGTGCCACATCACCTGGCGCAGCGCGTAGCATGCCGCACCTCCGCTGCCGATCCGGCGCCCTCCCAGATCAGGCACGACCAGGTAGCGGACCCCGGGCGGCAGCCACCCACAATGCTGCCGTCGCTCCAGCTCCAGTTCGTAGCCGCGCGCCTGCCGCTGGGTGCTTGCGGTCAATACGCAGTAATCCCAGTCGCAGGGCTCCAGCCCCCGGACTTGCTCCAGGTAGTGTTCGCGGTTTTGCTGAACGATCTGAGCCAACCTGCGCTCATCTTCTCGCGTCATGCGAGCTGCTAACCTCCAGCAGCGCAGCGATGCGCCGAACGCTCACTCGAGCACTTATTCCAGCAGCCTGGGCACCAGTAGCCCACGCCGATGGGCCACTGCCAGGCTCAGCACGATGGCGACCACGGCGAAGGTCAGCTCCGCGCTGCGCACACTTGACGGGCCGGACTTGGCGCGCGGCGGCACTGCGGCATCAAGCACATCGAGTCTCGCAGTGCTCTCCCGTTGCTCTTCGATAGCGGCCAGTTCCAGTCGCCTGGCCAGGGTCGTCAGCAGCTCCGACTGCAGTTGGCGCTCGCGGGCGAGCGTGACATACTCCCGCACCACCGGAGGAAAGCCCACTATCTGTTCCCTGGCCTGGGCGAGTTGTGCGTGGTGCATCGCCTTTCTGGCCTGCACGCCGGATAGTGCCACTTCCAGCGCCACGACCTTGCTCATGATCGCGTCGTAGGCCGGATTTGCGTGCCGCGAGACCTGCTGGCGCACCTCCTCCGCCAGCTCATCGAGCTGGTGCTCGGTGCTGTCAATGGCGGCCTGAAGGTCCAGCAGGTCCGGGTGCGATGGCGCCTTGCCTGACTCGAGTTCGGTCGCCAGTTGCACTCGCAGCTCCGCCAGCTTCTCCTCCAGCGCCGCGATGACCGGATTGCGAGCCGTTACCTCCTCGGCAATGCGCATCGCGTCCTCCTCAGCTAATCGCCCACGAGCGGCCTGAAGCGAGTGGGCCAGCTCCTCACATTCGGCGGCCGCCGACGCATAGGATCTTGCGGCCTCCTTGGTCAGTTCCACGAGTTCGACCGCCTTGTTCTGGGGTTCAATTAGCGTGTGAGTGGTCTGTAACGCCTCGAGGCGATCTTCCGTGTGTGCAAGGTCCTGCTCTAGCTGCCGCTGGCGCTTCTCAATGAACTGGCGCGTCTGGCGCGCCGCGCCCACACTTACCTCCGTGGCGTACTTGTCCAGCGCGACCGCGTATTCGTTCGCCAGCTCAGCGCACAACCGTCTGGCCTCGTCGTGGCTCAGTGACGGCCGGCGCCCGCGGCACTCCTGGAGCCGGCTGGGACCGCAGCAGGTGACCTGGATTGCCACGCCCGCTTTCTCCAGTAACTTGATCCTGGTCGTTTTCAGCAGGGCACTCGCGGCGCCGTCCTCGTCGGCATTCGACCGCTCAGCCAGCTTGCACTTGCGCACCAGGTGCATCGCGATGCGTCGGCTTCGCAGGATCAGTTCCAGACGCTTCAGCCAGGCCGGCTCCCCGGTCAGAAGGTTCGTCAGTGCCCCGTCTCCGAGGGGGACCTCGCCGGACTGCGTGAAGGACGCGATCACGTCGGGGCGGTGGCTGACCAGGAGGGTCGCGCTGGCCGTGTACCTGGCCGGCAAAGCTGCGAAAACCCATCCTCCTACTACCACGGCGGCGGCCGAACTCAGCAGCACAATGCGCCACCAGGTCAAGGTGTCGAGCAGGGCTATCAGGCGTGCCGCCATTGGTTTCGCTTCAGACACCGAGTCGAGGTTCCTCTCGCTCGCCTGGGCGACGGGGACAGTCACCTGAGGTGACTGTCCCCCACTAGAAGAGGATGGCCGCAGTGGCAATAGAGACGATGCTTCGCAGCCAGCGCATTGACGAGCTTTCCGTCTTCACAGTGCGCACGATGTGCCTGGAGGGCACCACGATGACATCCCCGGCTTCAACCTGCGCATTCAGCCTGATGGGCTCGACCGCGCCGTTGCAGTGCACGACCACCATCCGTCCCACGTCCGCATCTGCCCGCGGCCCGCCGCTCTGCTCCAGATACAGGTGGCAAAGCTGGCTGGGAACATGCTGCCCCGCTCCCGAGCGGGCAACTGCGCCCAGCACGGTCACCGTGCTGGGTCTTGGGGGGACCACCACAGTATCCCCGGGCAGCAGCTCGATGTTGCTGAGCTGGCCTTCGCTCTCCATCAACTTGCCACCCTCGACCGGGATGGCCGCCAGCCTGGCGTCCTCGTTGACCGGCCTCGGAGGCAGGACGATGGTCACGCCCGCCTCGCTGGAGAGCACTGAGCTGAGGCCGTCGGCCACCCTCGCACTCATAGCTGCCGTCTGGTCCTCCGTGGATCGGGGAAAGTCACCTAAGGTGACTGTCCCCCTTGGCAGTTGGGTCTCTCGGTTCATTGCCGCGATCACCCGGCTCAGATCATCGGTCTGTGCGGTATCCAGCAGTTCGGGCCGGGGGCGATACAGTACGATGCCGGCGGGATAGGCGTCAGGCAACAAGCCCCCGCCGTCCTGGAGCAAATCCCAGACCGTGTATGTTCCCTGACTGCCTTCCCTGTTGAGGATGTGACTGCCCGTGCGGCGCACCCGCCCCCGCAGATAGACCACCTCGGCCCGCTGCTTGAAGTCGCCGCGCCCGGCAACTGACACGCTGTCATCGTCGCTGAGCAGCAGGTCCGGCTCCACGCGCCAGTCTGGCGGCCCGCCGAGCAACTGCAACGCGACGGTCGGGGTCTCGCCCTCGAAACGCCCGGGCGCCAGCTCGAGGGTCGCCCCGGCCCCCGGCGTCAGGCCGCCGGCCGCCAGAATCAGGTCGCTGACCCGCATGTCCTCGTCGCGGGGGTAGCTGCCAGGCCTCTGCACGTAACCGTCTACGTGTACCAGTGACGCCGGTATCGCGTCCGCGCGCAGCAGGACACGAAGGATGTCCCCCCGTGCCAGTTCCGGGTCCGCGCCGGGCTCGCCGTTCAGCGCCGCCTGCAAGTTCAGCTTGAGATGCTGACGTCTCTGGTCTGGGGTGAGGCGCAGCAGGCTCGCGCGCTCCAGGTAGGCGCCCGGCAGCGGCCCTCCGGCGAGCAACACCAGGTGACTGGCCTGCATCCCCACCGTCCATTCGTACTTGCCCGGCCGCATCACCGCTCCGCTCACCTCGACCTCAGGGGGTGGCTCCACTACGTGCTGGCTAAGGATCTCGACCACGTCATGAGGCCGCAGTCCCGCCGGGGCAGGATCGGCCCCAGGCACCCCGGCTACAACATCGCGCACGCTGAACGGTATCATCTCGTAGTCCAGGTCCTCGTTGAGCCGCCGGAGCACCCCGGTATCCATGTGGGCATCCACGGCCAGGCCCTCGGCAGCCTCCACCAGCGCCGCCACAGAGGCCGCCTCCGCCACCGGATACGTGCCCGGCCGTCGCACCGCGCCCACGATCTGCACTGTGTTTGCCGCCTCGTCAAGGATGGAACGTACCCGCAGCAGATCGCCATCCTGGAGAGGCGTTTGCAGGTCTGCGCCACCCGCCCCGGAGCAGTTCAGGGCGGTGAGTCGCCACTCGCGGTGTTCGGCCGTTCGCCACAACTGCACCGCGCTCGCGTAGGCGGTCGGCGCCATCCCTCCGGCCATTTGCATGGCATCGGCTACCGTCGTCTCGCCGCTCAACTCGTAGCGAGCTGGTCGCCTCACCTGACCGCTGACGCCGACTTGACCCATCAGAGGTGGAATGAAGAGGGTGTCGCCAGGTTGCAGCAGCAGGCACGGCTCCTGCCGACCGTGGAGCAGGTAGTCATACAGGTCAATGTGAACGGTGTCCTGGCCCTGGCGCACCAGGCGTATGTCGCGGTACGAGCCGATCGCGGAGGGGCCACCTGCCGCGTACAGGGCAGTGAAGACCGTGGCCATGCCCACCAGAGTATGCTTGCCGGGCCGGAGCGCTTCGCCAGTGACGTAGACCTCCACGATTCGCTGTTCGGCGACTACCAGCGTGACCGTGGGGTCAGTGTAGAACTGGCGATACGCCTCGGTGACCGCTTGCCGCAACTGCTCCAGTCTCTGACCTGCTACGGCAAGTGTGCCGAGCTGCGGCAACACCACGAAGCCTTCCGAAGTGACCCTGCACGTCTGCGCTGTTTGCTCTCGCTGGCGGGCCCAGACTCGCAAAGACAAGCTGTCGCCTGGCCCGATCACGTAATCCGGGGGCACCGGTGTGTTCGCCACCGGCATCCCGCCCGACTGGTCGGCTGCCCGTGCGAATACCTTCTCGCCAAAACGGGGCAGCGCTCGGAGAAGCTCGGCCACAGGGGGCATAGTCTCCCGCCTGGCGATGCCCTCGCGGTCAGCGAACACCTCGTTCTCGGCCTCCTCCGCGGCCCTCACCTCACCGGGCGCTGCCGCCTCTTGGGGCAGGGGGACAGTCGTCCCGCCTGGGCGGGATGACTGTCCCTGATCCGCTGCCGCTTCTGGGTTTCGCTCTTGGCCGACTTCTTGGGCGCATGTCGGGGTTCCGCAGATCAGAGCTGCGGCTACCAGGAGCGTACGCGCGACGGGCTTGCAGGCAGACGTGCTCAATGCTGCCGTCCTCCCTGAGGGATTGTCGGGACAACGCCACTGGTGACGCACTGCTGTGCGCCGGATCGGACAGAACTGACCCAGCCGAGTGCGCAGCACAAGTTCATGCAATTTCCGTGCCCAACTTGCCTGCTCTACCAGCATCCGGTCACGGGGAGACAGAGGACATTCGGGAGGGAGACACGGTTGAGGACCTACCGAGGAACGGTGAGTGCCATTCGAAGGAGCAGGTCTTTCTCAGAGTGATCGTGAGGATTGCGACGGAGAAAGCGGAGAAGCAGGCCCGACCTCGAAGCGAAGCTTCGAGGTCGGGGCCCGTTTTCGGGGCAATGTCACTTGGTTCATTGCGACTCCGGCAGACTATGGCTCGCCGTGTGCGGCGATCTCTTCGCGTGCCGGGCGGAGTGCCGGGACCGTGGCGCGTTCGCCCGGGAGGCTGTCCGCAATCTTGCCGCCTCGGAGTCGGCGCCGATAGCTCAGGTTCACGACCGTGCGCAGGAGCCAGCTGCTCTTGCCAGGGCGGCGAACCAACATGCGGCGCAGAATGGATGGTAGCGAGTAGAAGCGGCGGTACGCATAGGCGCGGCCCTGGCGAAGTTCGTCTGCCGTCATATTCTGCGGCCGGTAGACCACGTCGCCCATGGTGTAGAGCGACCAATCAAAGCTCGTGATGCGGCCCTCCTCCTTGAGCCGGTCGTAAAGCGGAGTGCCGGGGAAGGGCGTCAGAACGGGAAACTGGGCCACACCGAGTTTGACTCGCTCGGCGAAGGCTACAGTCTGCCGAAACACGCCCGGCTGGTCGGGGTCCAGCCCGAATATGAAGGAGCCAACAATGTCAATGCCGTGCCGGTGAATCGCCGCGATGGCCCGTTCGTAGTCAACCCCTATGTTGGCTCGCTTGTTGACCGCGGCGAGACTATCCTGGGAGAGGGACTCCAGCCCGATAAACATCGCCATGCAGCCGCTCCGGGCCATGAGCTTGAGCAGTTCCTGATCCTTCGCCATAGAGAGGTCCCCCTGGCCAACCCACCGCAAAT
>CBFDBV010000266.1:0-6845 GCA_965603135.1 uncultured bacterium | reverse complement strand
CGCGCGTGGCGCTCGCAGAGCGCAGCGTCAGCGCCGAACTGCGCCGCGGCCATCTCATCGGCGCTCGCGGCCTCGTGCAGCCGGCACGTGGGGTCCTCGCAGCCGACCTCCCCGAACAGGTGGCGGAACACCGCCTGCAAGGCGTAGCCCTTGGCCGCCTCTGTGACGCGAGGGTCGCCGTAGGTCAGAGTCCGGTCGGCGAACTGCTCGTCGAGGTCGTCGAGCGCTCCCCCTAGCCCGAAGGCGAGAAGCTGGGCCCGGCGGAAGTCGTACTCGCGCGGCACCCTGACGGCCTCGATGAAGCCGCTGGTGGAAATGAGCGTGGGCTCGCCGGGCTGGATGATCTGAAGGCTGAACTCCCTCTGCTGCCCGCGCCAGTGGCCGATGCACTGACTCAGGAAGACCAGGTGCAGGTGCGCTGGGCCGCGCTCGCCCTCGGGGATGAGCGGAGCCAGCACCTCCTGGAGGCCCTCCGCCGGATAGACGCTGTCCAGGTCGCGTTCCTCCGGCGCCACCGGCGGGAGCAGCTCGCGGTCCTCGGGGGAGACCAGGTTGGTGACCTCGCGCTCCTGAAGGCGCGCTGCCAGCTCCCGCGTCAGCGTCTCCACCTGCTCATCATCAAAGCGCGCCAGGTGCTGGGTGAAGAAGTCGGTGCGTATGTGCACAGCGACGGAGGGCATCAGATCGCCAAGGTACGCGGCCACCTCGGCCACGTCCAGGCCCGCGGTGTCCGGCGAGTCGTAGAGATAGATGCGCTCCAGCTCGGCCATGCGGCGGCTCCTCACTCATATCCGTAGCGCGGGCTTCCAAGCCTGTCCGCCGAAGCCTTGGCGAAGGCGGGCCCGCGAGCCAAAGCGAAGTAACGGAAGCTCATCGGGGCTTGGCGACGAACTCGCGCACGCGCAGATCGAAGAACTTGTTGGTGCAGGCGGGCGTGATGACCATCGCCGTGTCCGCGCCCCCGTTGGTGCCGGCGACGCCCATCACGTCCTCGCTCATCTCCAGCAGGCCTGCGTCCGCGGCCATCATCACGCACTCGACGGCCACCTTGGCCCCCTGGCAGATCGTGTAGTACGTGCGCGCTACCAGCTCGCCGGGCGTCATCCCACCGAGCTGGTCCTTGACCGCGGTGTCCAGCGAGCCCATCAGCGCGTGCGGGCACGTCAGAAAGATCGCGCCGTTGGCCTCGGCCTCAGCCACGATCTCGGGGTCGGGCGGCGCGTATTGCTCCCAGAGACCCGCGTGGAGCGTCACGCCGATGATCTTGCCGCCGAAGACCTCGGTCGCGGCCAGCGCCGTCCTGCCGCTGGTGGTTGCGACCACGATCTGCCCGATGCCCAGCTCCTCGGCGCGGTGCGCGGCGGCCTCCAGGCAGCTCTGTGTGTTCTTGGGCCCGGGCTTCTCGAAGATCAGGCACTCGGTCTTCGCCATCTCCTTGCCTCCCTGCCAGCGGTCGCTTACGTGCGCCTGTGTACAGCGTCATCACCTTCCCCTCCCGTACGGCGTTTCCCTCTATCGGCAGAGTCGTCCAGACGGGGCGTCTGCCCGCACGACGGCCCACCCCCGACGCCTCCGGCGGGGCTGAAGCCCCGCCCTGCGTACGGTCCGGCCGCCGGGCTAATGTTGAGCGACACCAGTTCCGATAATTTTAATAACTCATAGGTTTGTTCAGTGCGAGCAATTGTGGTATAGTTATGATAGGTGCAGAGGAAATGCACGCTCGCATGCCGCGGACTCCGTCCGAGGAGGTGTAGGCTCATGCGGAGCCTCACATGGGTGCTGTTGGTATTGGTGGCGACCACCGGCGTAGTGATCGCCCAAGACACGGACTTCGACATCAGCCGCGCTATCGGCACATCATTCTCAGACGTGGCTCTCCTCCCGACACGGCTCACCTCGTACAACCAGCACGATGACGCAGCGACCGCTTCGTACACATGCTGCAAGCCGTGGCAGGAGGAAGAGATCCGCCTGGCCATCAAGGCCAACCGGGCGTTCCTGCTGCGGTATCCCACCAGTGACTTCGCCGACGACACCTGCCTGCACAACGCGTACGTCATCTCGGTGAAGCGCGACTTCCGCGGAGAGATGCTCTATCTGACCACGCTGCTGGACAACTACCCCGACAGCGACCTTGCCGACGATGCGGCGTGGAAGCAGGCGGTGCTGTTCTGTCGCGACAAGGACCATGTGGCAGCAATAGATACCCTCAACTTCCTGATAATGAAGTGGCCGCAGAGCACGTGGGCGGATGACGCGCACTTCTCCCTGGCCATGGAGTTCAAGCAGGTCGAGGACGAGGAGGGCTACCTCCAGGTGCTCGACGCGCTGGCGCATCAGTACCCGGCCTCTGACTACTGCCCCAAGGCGCTGTGCATGCTGGCCGAGAAGTACAAGGAGGTCGAGAACTACGAGGCGGCCATCGAGGCTTCCAGGGAGTTGATGGCGCGCTTCCCTGCCTCCGACTGCCTCGACAAGTGCCAGTTCCGCATCGCCGAGTGCCTGCGACACATGGGCCAGTTGCGTCCGGCGCTGGACGCCTACCGCTCGCTGATCGAGGGTATGCCGGGCAGCCAACGGACCAACCAAGCCATTCGGGAGGCCAACACGCTCTCGAAGCAGATAACGGGACGCGGACTGGCTGGCGGCGGCGTCTACAACGCCGAGGCTTATAACCCCGGCCGCGATGCCCAGGACCTGTGGGAGTACGCCCAGCACCTGCAGAACTACCGGGCCTTCAAGCCGGCGATTGACCGCTACCGCGAGTTCATCCGGCGCTTCCCCGGGCACGATAGCTTCGACAACGCCTACTACAACATCGGCGTCTGCTTCCAGCAGATGAACATCCTCTTCGAGGACATCAACAAGGCCCAGGGGCCCGAGGACCTCTTCCACTTCCAGGACAGCTACCAGGACGCGGTCGGGGCCGCCGCCACCATCCCCGGCGACAAGGAACTCAGCTCTCTGAACGACGCCACCTCCGCCTTCGCCCTGGTGGTGAACCACCTGGTGGGCAGCCCGCTGCGCGATGACGCGCTCTATGAGATCGCGAAGTCCTACGAGGACTCCGAGCAGTTCGACCACATGGCTTACAGCTACCAGCAGCTCGTGCTCAACTTCCCCGGCAGCGAGTACGAGATGGAGGCCCTCTACGAGCTGCTCGGCTTCTATGCGGACCGCAAGAATTTCGAGAAGTCGAAGCTGATGTACCCCGAGCTGGCGGCGGCGGTCCCGAACATCTTCCCGGCGGAAGTGACCGAGAACGAGTTCTTCACGCTGATGAAGGGCTACTCCCGGCACGTGGCCTTCGGTTGGATGGAGTATCACCACCATCACATCCCGTACCGCATCACCTTCCACGACCTGCAAGCGGACGCGCGTGTGTATCTGGCGGCGCTGAACATGGCGCGCGGGAACTACACGCACGCGCTGAAGCAACTGCGCCCGCTGCTGAGTATGCCCACCCACGACTTCTGCGCACCGGCGACCTTCCTGACCGCCCAGGCCTACGAGAAACTGGGCAAGCTGGGCAAGGCGGAGGAGGCCTACACGACCATCATCCGGGAGCACCCGGAGTGCGGGCTGACCGATGACGCCAAGCTGGCGCTCAGCAAGCTCGGAGCCGGCGCGCCCGAGGAATGTGTGCAGGCGGTCAAGGACAACCTGGACTACCGGGTCGGGAACGTGGACTGCTACGACGGCGAGGGCATCGTGGTGTTCGCGCCGTACATCGTGACCGTGAAGATGCGCCAGTACAACCTGCCCAACATCTGGGAACAGGCGGTGGCGCTGCTGGGCGACTGGACCACCAAGGACGCGGCCGGCAGGACGGTCATCGCGATTGACCAAGGCTGTCGGCGGCAGTACGGCGACCCGATGCTGCTGCCGGGCTGCAAGATCGGCGACCCGCCCGACTGGTCGCTGGGCTTTGAGGGCCTGGCGAAGCTGGCGATTGAGCGCTCCGCAGGGCAGGCGCTGTCGGCGGGCAGCACGCCCTTCGTTGAGGGCATCGCCAAGTTCGCCGCTGCCAGCCTCCAGTACGACCTGGTGACGGAGACGCGAGACGCCATCGGCAGTGCCTCGGCCGTGGCCCTGCCCCAGGAGGACGTCGTCAAGGCCCGCAAGCGGGCGCTGGACGCCCTTCAGGAGTACGTGCGAGCCGGCGAGGAGGAACCCGACGCCCAGGTGGTCGCGGGCATGCTCTACGCGCTGCTCGACAGCCAGGGCTTCTCGGAGACGCGGATGATAGACCGCGAGCCCTACCGGAACTTCTTCTCCGCGCTGGCCGCCCCGCGCCCGGATGTGCGGCCGGCCGCGGGCGCCCAGGCCTTTGCATACGCCCTGGACGTGGCTTTCGGGGGCGACTGCGCCGAGCAGCTCAGGCAGTGGGGCCTGCCGCTAGGCGGGGCCATGGGCGGGTAGAACCTCGGTGCCAAGATGAACGTCTCTAAGGGCGGGCAGGAAGTACTGCCCGCCCTGTGCTGTGATGCTAACAGGCCGGATGGCAAAGGGAATCGCCGGGGGAGGAAGAAGAGGACAGCAAATGAGCAGGGAAGAGATGAGCCGCCGGGAGTTCTTCGACGAATGTGCCCGCGTCGGGGCGCTGGGTCTCGTGCCCGGAGCCCTGGCCGGCCGGGTGCTCGACACCGTGGGAGCCGGCACGCGCGAGGTGGGCAACGTGTCGAACGAGCCGGCCACGCACTGGGTGCCGCTCGCGGGCGGGGTGGTCAAGTGCAAGCTTTGCCCTCGGGGCTGTGAGATCAGCCACGGCGAGCGGGGCTTCTGCGGCGTGCGCGAGAACCGCGACGGCAAGTTCATCACCAGGGTCTACGGCAAGCCCGCGCAGGTGCGCGATGACGCGATGGAAAAGGGGCCCTTCTTCCACTATCTGCCGGCCACGAGCACCCTGGCCCTGGGCACCGCCGGCTGCAACCTGGACTGCGGCTACTGCCAGAGCTGGGAGTTCGCCCAGGCGCGCCCGGAGCTGACCGATAACAAGAACCTGCCGCCCGACAGCCTGGTGGGCCAGGTCAAGGACTCCGGCCTCAAGAGCATCACCTTCACCTACTCAGAACCCATCGTTGCCATCGAGTACCTCCTGGATACGGTGGAGCTGGCGCACAAGAATGGCATCAGGGTGCTGGTGAAGACGGGCGCGTACGCTTGCGAGAGCTCTGCGAGGGAGATCTGCGCCGCCGTTGACGCCGTCAACATTGACTTCAAGGCCTACAGCCACGAGGTCTACAAGAAGATCACGACCGCCGAGATGGACCCGATGCTTCAGTTCATCAAGATCGTCGCCGAGTCCGACACGTGGCTGGAGCTGACCACGCTGGTGGTGCCCGGCTACAACGACAGTGACGATATGACCACGCGGATGTGCCAGTGGATTATCACCAACTGCGGGGCGAATACGCCGCTGCACCTGTCGCGCTTCTTCCCCAAATACAAGTTCCGGCACATAGACCCGACGCCGGCGGAAACGCTCAGGGGCCTGCGCAAGACCGCGATTAACACCGGTATGAAGTACGTCTACCTGGGGAACATGGGCGGCGACCCGGCCGAGTCCACCTACTGCCCCAAGTGCTGGGCGAAGGTCATCGCGCGCGTGGGCTACCGGGTGAGCAACCACGCGCTGGACCTGAAGACCAGCAGGTGCACCAAGTGCGGGTACTACATTCCGGGCGTCTGGACCTATTCGTAGGAACGGCGGGCAAAGGGCAAACGGCGGCGACGACAGCGACGACAGTAACGACAGCAACGACAGTAACAGCGAGGAACGACGCGGGGCAACGTAGAGGTGCAGTCCCGCATAACCCATCCCCCATGACCCGCTTGAGGCGAGGCAAATGAACCGGCGAGAGTTCATCGGGAGGTCAGTGACCGCGGCCGGACTGCTGCTTGCGGGCCGGCTGCCTTTCGCCAGCGCCGAGGACCGCGCGCGGGTGGTGCTCTACCGGGACACCTCGCTGCGCAACCTGCAAGGAGCCGCGAAGGCCGCGAAGCTGCGGCAGATGACACATAACTCCGTGCGCAGCCTCACCCAGGCCGGCAGCAATCAGGCGGCGTGGCAGTCGCTCTTCAGTTCGGCGGATACCGTGGCGGTCAAGGTGAACTGCATGGCGGGGCAGCTCGCGCCGCACGTTGCCGTGATTGACGCGATCGTCGAGGGGCTGGGCTGGGCGGGCGTGCCGCCCGATAAGGTCATCGTCTACGACAAGGAGGACCCGGACCTGGCGGCCGCCGGCTTCCCAATAAGAGCGAGCGGAACTGACTACCGCTGCTACGGGACGGTTGGTGAGCATGGCCCGGGCTACGAGGACCGCTTTCAAACGGAAGGGCAGACCACCTTCCGACTGAGCAAGATCATCACGCGCGAGGCCAGCGCCATCATCAACGTGCCGGTGGTCCGCCACCACTGCTTCGCGGGCCTGACCGGCGCGCTTAAGAACCACTTCGGCTCCATCCACAACCCCGAGGACTTCCACTACTTCAACTGCGACCCGTCAGTGGCGGAGGTCAACGAGGCCCTCGCCATCCGCAGCAAGCAGCGGCTGATAGTCTGCGACTCGCGGCTGGTGCAGTACGAGCACGGCCCGGCGTTCCATCCGGAGTACGTGGTGCGCTATGACGCGATGTTCGCCGCGTTAGACCCGCTGGCGTTGGACGTGAAGATGGGTCAGCTCATAGACATGGCGCGCAAGAAGCACGACCTGCCCCCCCTGGGCGAGCTGGAGTTCCCCCCGAAGCACCTTCAGAGCGCCGCCGAGCGCGGCCTGGGCGTAGGCGATGAGAGCCGCATTGACCTCATCGTCCACAACGCCTAGCCCAGGTTCAGCGCGACC
>CBFDBV010000265.1:0-6875 GCA_965603135.1 uncultured bacterium | reverse complement strand
TCACGTACCAGTGGGTGGAGTCGCCCACGTAATTGTGCAGGAGGATGTACGGGTCCGTCGTCGGGAAGTCAATGTCGCTGCCGTATCCCATCATATCCCAGGCAACCCCGGTGCCCAGGCGGAAGTCGGAGCAGATGGGGCTGACGCAGATGAGGCTGTCGGTGCGGATGGCAGGATTGACGGACTTGATGGCCTCGGCGCTGCGGCGGATCCAGTCGGTAGTCGCGCGGTAGCGGAAGTCTATCCACTTGCGGTAGGCGTCGGTCTGCTCGGGCGGGCGCGACCACTTCCCCATCTCAGGCATCGGCTCACCGTACATCTCCTGGAACCGCTCGTGGCAGACCGGGCAGTCGCAGTAGTTGGGGATGTTCTCGTAGAACTCGCGGACCGTGTCATCCTTGTGCTTGGCGAAGGCGCGTTTGAAGCGGCCGGTGGTCCAGTTGTACTCGTCGGGCACCAGGGAGATGCCCATGAAGTCGTACTGAGCGTAGCCGCCCAGGGCCTCCACCCAGCGGTCGCCCCAGTCGCCCAGGACGCAGTTCCACTGCGGGAAGTCGGGGTCATCCGCGCTCTGCACCGGCGCGGTGTAGACGTGCGGGGTGACGACGACGCCCATGCCGCGAGCTTTGGCCGCCTCGAGCATCCCCCTCAGGTTCTTCTCGGCATCCTCGTCGGCGGGCAGACTCGTGTAGGTGTGGATCGCGTTGGCGTGAAGCTGCTGGTAGGTGTCAAAGATCTCGTCGCGCACGCTGGTGTCAGGTTCGAGTTCCCTCTCGAAGCCGGGGGATTGCAGGAGGTTCTCGCCGTCGGGCGGGCCGAAGAAGAGGTCGTCGAACCAGACGGTGCCGCCGATGTTGCGGATGAACACGTGTAAGCGCGCGGACTTGAGCGGCTTCTCGGGCTCGATGATAAGCTCGGAGTACTCCCAGTCGTGGGTGCCGGTCTCGAAGGCGGCGATCTTCATCGGCCAGCCCTCACCGTCCATGAACTGCAGGTCCACGTAGATGGAGTACTCATAGCCCTTTTCGCCGGCCACGCCCTCGGCGCGGCTCCAGCCGGAGATCTTGAGCGGCTCGGCCTTCTTCTGGTTCAGTTCCACCGACTGGCCGGCGCCCTGGCCTCCGTCACCGGGCTCATTGACCGCCTTCAGGCAGCACTCGCCCGAATGGGGCTGCTCCTTGACGATCTCATATCCGCTGGCCCACTTGGCCCAGACCTCGGTGGGCATCAGATGCCGGGCGTGAACGTAGATGCCGCGGGTGACGTTGCAGTCCGGGGCGTACGCCCAGGATGCCGTAGCAAGCAGGGGCAGAATGATGAGCACCGGGATCATCTTCATCGGTAACCGCCTCCTCAGATGGCTACGCTAACGGGTACTTCGCCGGCGCAGGTACGCTTCCTGCGTTGAGTGCCAATCGCCAAACGCCACGCGACCATTCGGGTTAACTCCGAGACTGGCGACTGAAGACGAGGCCTCGGCGAGGCCGCTACTGGACCGGCACCAGCAGCGCCTCGCGCGAGGGCGCCAGGATCGGCGGCACTCCGCGCAGGTCTATGTAGTGGTCCTCCCAGGGCATCGCGGTCGGCTTGGCGATGCGCACCACCCACACGCGGCCGAGTGTGTCGGCAGGCTGCTCGACCTCGAACTGGTAGGCCGCGGCGGTGTTGTCCACCTCCTCGACGATCTCGCCGTCGGGGCTGATGAGCATGGCGCGGATAGCCTCGCCGGCGCCCTCACCGCACACCCGCACGGCGAACTCGGTCGTCCCCTCCGGCACCCAGAAATGGTAGTCCCCGCCGCCGTGGATCAGGCGGACCGAGCCGCCCTCCCCGTTGAGGTTGAGGCGGTGCGTGGTCTGAGTGATGCGCAGGCGGTTTCGGGTCGGGTTGACAAGCAGGCTGTAGACGCCGGTCTCGGGCGCGGTGAAGCTGACTTCGCTCTCCTCCTTGAAGGCCGCCTCGGCCCGATGGACCTCCTCGCCGGACGGTCCGGTGATGACCACCGCGATCGGCTTGCCCGTGTAGTCGCCCACCTGGAAGTAGTCCACGGTGAAGGCGACCTCATCGCCCTCGTCAGCCCAGAGCAGGAAGCTGCCGAAGTTGCGTACCTTCGCGAAGCCGAACCCGAACGCCTCGTCCGAGGCATCGGGCACGAGCGGCCCCAGGGTAAGGCCCGCCAGCGTCAGGTGCGGGATGATCTTCCAGGTGATGACGGGCATCCACTCGCCCATCACCTCGTCGGTGAGGGCGACCGTCTCCTGTTGCCCGTTCTTCTCGATTATGAGTGTGCCGGTGATGTCCGCGAGCCCGACGCCGCCGCCGTCCACGAAGCTCATAGGGTTGCGCTCGACGGTGTCCTGGATGACGCAGTCCACGAACTCGACTCCGCCGGCCGGCACGTTCGCGGTGCGGTTGCTGGTGAGCACGATAGGGGTAACCGTCGGCGCATCGGCGGCGGGGTTGATGACCGAGCAGTTGACGAAGCGCACTCGGCTACGGCTGGCGGGCTTGGACACACCGATCCCCACGCCCGTGGAGTCCTCGAAGAGGCAGTCCACGAACTCGACTAGGCCGTCGGGCGCGCCGTCGGTGGTGCCGGCAAGGGAGAATCGCGCCGAGTCCCGGTTGCCCGTGCACCGGCAGTTCTCAAAGCGCAGCGAGATGTCCTCGGAGGTCGCGTTCATCGGCCTGAGGTACATCGTGATCCCGCTGCCCGCGTTGCCCTCGATGACGCAGTCGCGCATGACGCAGTTGACCAGCCGCTCCTCGGGATGGTTGGGCTCAAAGTCAATGCCCGCGCGCGGGTTGGTGCCGTCGGTGTTGCTGAGCGTGCAGCCCTCGATGAGCAGGTTCTCGGCGGTGATGACGCTGATGCCCTGGCGGTAGTTGCGGTCGCAGACCACGTCCTTGATGAGGATGTCCTTGTTGGTGGTCGCGCCGGCGCCCAGGTAGATGCCGTCCCCGCCGCTCTCGGTCAGGGTCAGCCCGAGCACCTTGACGTTGGTGCAACCGCCGATGGCCAGGCACATGCGCCACTCGGCCTTCTCGTAGAGGTCGGGGTTGTCGTAGTCCTCGCGCCACATGCGCCAGGTCGCGCCGTAGCCACTCAGCGTGATGTTCTCCTTGTTGCTGGCGGAGAAGAGGCTGGCGTTTCTGGACTTGAACTCGCCGCGCTTGGCGAGCACCTCCACGCCCTCCTCGAACAGTATCTCCTGGTCGCTGGCGAGCGAGATGGGTGTGACGATCCAGGGCCCGCCGACCTCGTCCACGATGAGCTTGGGCACGCCGGAGTTGATGGCGGCCTGCAGCGAGGCCGTGGAGTCCTCGGGGTCGAAGCCCCACCAGGAGGCCTTGGCCTCGGTGACGGTGCCATCCGCGACGGCGGCGATCTTCTGGGCGTCGGGCGCGATCTGAGCCGCTGCGGGCAGCAGGACCAGCAGAGCGAAGAGCGCGGCAGACAGGACGATGTTCCGGTGCATGGTTGACCTCCTCGATGCGTCCGGGTTCGTCTACTCGGTCGGCGCCCCCTCCGCCCTTTGACAGCTTCTTCGCGCCGTAGCCCACCTCCTCTGTGCCATCTCCTGCCTTCGAGGGTGGCCCCCGTCTGAGGGCGGGGATCACGGCGACGCGGGGCAAGCCAGAAACAGGTTGTCAGCGACCAGGGAGGCCTCCCAGAGCCCCTCCTGGCTCTCGGCCACAACGTTGGCGCAGCGCTCGAAGATGTTGCGGATGAACGTACTTCGCACGTCCCTGCCGGCGCGATCGGGATGCAGCGCGAGGGCGGAGCAGCCATCCTCGTCGAAGCCGCAGAAGTGATTGCCGATGAGCTTGAACCAGCCGCGCACCTCGGCGGCCTGCTCGACGCCGGTGACCTCGCCGCGGCTGATGATGTTGCTTTCCAGCAGGGAGGTCTCGCTGCCGTAGGAGTCAAGTACACTCGGGTGCAGGCAGCCGGTCACGATGTTGCCGGAGATGCTCCAGTTAGCGCCGGTGGCGGGGAAGAGATCGAAGTTCTCCCCGACCTTCATCTCGCGCGGCTCGGTCAGCTTGAACTGAAGGGTCTCGGGGTCGAACTCTTCGATGGTAGAGAGCCCGACGTTCGTGTCACCGTTCATCCAGGAGATCCGCCAGCCGCGGTAGTGGTGGGAGCGGCGCCACTCGAAGGGCAGCGTGTTCCCTGCCGGGATGAAGGTGGTCTCATTGATGACCTCGTGCACCCGCGACCGGCAGCGGCCCGTGGCAACCCCGTAGCCGCAGTTGCTGATGAGGTTGTTGCACACCTGCATGTTGATCGCGGGCTCGTAGAGGCGGATCGCGGAGACGGTCGGGTCGCACGCGCCGCGCACATAGATCTGGTTGTCGCTGACCGTGGCACCGGAGCCGCTCACCTGGATGGCGTAGCGTTCCTTCTCGCCCTCCTCCACACGCGTCATATCCATGATATTGCCGGTGATGATGGAATTGCGCGCGGGCAAGCCCCGGGTATCGGTGCGGCCCACCAGCTCGATGGCCGAGGTGCCGTAGTTGACGAAGAGGTTGTTGCGGATGATGACCTGGTTGGCCCCCGCGGCCGCGCGGATGGCGCAACCGCCGTAGTTCACGCCGGTCTCGAAGACGTTGTCGGCGATGATGTGTTGGCCGGAGCTGAGGATCTCGAACCTCTCGTCGCGGCTCCTGATGTTGCCCATCGCGACGGTGCCGCCGTTGCGCACGTAGTTGCCGATGAAGCGCACGAAGCGCGAGGCGCCCTCCCAGGTGCAGCCGCCCACGTCGCGGATACGACAGTGAAGGACGCTGGTGTTCTCGCACATGTCGTTGTTGTTGAAGGCGTTGCGGCCGCAGTCCTCGCAGGAGCAGCGCAGATACGTGATCTCCTTAGTGTACTGCGCCGGCTCCGGGGCCACTCCCGTCCGCGAGCGGCCTTGAGAGTAAAAGGCCTCGGTCGCCATGTGCCAGGCGTGGCAGTTCTCGACGAGGACGCGCGTGGTGTTGCGGATGCCCACCGCGTTGCAGCCCTTCAGATACATCCCCCACATAGCGGGCACGCGCCTGATGCCCATACTCCCGCACTGGTCCTTGTTGGCGTAACCGGTATGACCCTCGAAGCGGAGGTTGCGCAGGGTCACCTCCTGGCCGTCGCGCAGGCTCAGGCAGGCGCCCTCGCCCATCGTGATGTCAATGATGGTCTCCACCGCGCTCTCGCCCTCGAGGGTGATGCTGGTGGCGTTCTTCACATAGAGCCCGCTGGAGATGCGGTAGCGCCCGCGGGGCAGGTAGAGGCTCTTCTTCTCGGCGATGGCCCGGTCAATGACCGCCTGCAGCGCGCCACGGTCATTGTGCTGGACGACCGCGTCCTGCACGGTGCGGTTGGCGGGGTCTTTCAGCGTCAGCGTGTTGCCCTCGATCTTCTCGATGACCGTGATGAGCTGGTCGCGGGCGCTGAAGGTCACCAGGTAAGCCCCGTCCCACTCGCGGCGGTTGAACTTTATCTCGGTCCCGCCGCTGAGTGGCTGCCAGTCGCCGGTGATGGGGACGAACTCCGAGTAACTCCGACCGATGTCATCGGTGAAGCGGAAGGACGGAGGATCTTCGGGATGGACCTCGACCAGGAAGGCGGTCCAACTCCCGCTGGTGCCATCGTAGCCGCGCATCTCGACCGCATCCTCGAGGGGCTTGCCGCGCGCGCGGTCCGGCCCCCAGAGCCTCTGCCGCTCGTAGTGCACGAAGGCCCGGGAGATCTGCACGCCCTGGCCGACCTGGAAGTCGCCGACGTCCTGCACCTCGATGACGTTCGAGGCCGCAGTGGTCTTCGCCACAGTCTCGAACTGCGAGCCCGAGGCGCCGCACTCGAGCACATTGAGCCACTGCCCGGCATCGGGCCCGGGCTGGGCCCAGGCGATGCCGTAGATGATGGCCGCCGCGATGCAGGTAAGTGCGCATTGTGGAGTCATGTTCGTTCCCCTCGGGTCGTCGTTAGCGTGCCCATTGTCGTACGTCGTCTGGAGGGCGGGTCTTTAGACGCGCCGGCCGTTGGTTTCGGGTTCGGATGAAGGGACCTGGTTCACGCGGCGGGTCTAAAGACCCGCTCTCCGAACGGCACGGCCCGTCGATCCCTACTCCCCCAGCTTCAATATACCTGCGCTCCCCACGCGGAAGATCTCGGCGCCTGTGCCGACCCAGGCCACCCACTGGCCCGCCTCCGAGTGCCTGACCCCGATGTTGAACATAAGGGCCCGGAGCCTGGCGGGGGCGCTTGAGATGGCGTTCAGGGGGATCCGCCACTCGCAGCTCCACTGCCCCTCCCCCACCTTCGCCTGGTAGGCGATGGCGGTGCCGATGGCCTGCGCCTGATCGTCCGTGGCCCCGCCCGCGGTGGACACGTCGAGCGTGCCGCCGGCCGACCCCCACAGCACGAAGATGGGCGCGCCGGTCTCGGGGTTGGCGTCTCGGAAAGAGACCTCCACGCCATCCCCGCGCCAGCCACCGGTGACGACGCTGGGCACCTCGCCCTTGGGCGTGGGCGCGCGGATGGCCAGGTAGAGGTTCGCGTCATCGCGGGCTACACAGGCAAGGGCCTTGGGGCCCGATGATGGCCCGCCCTGGGGCGTCTGAGAGATCGCCACCACCCGGTCAGCGTCAGCCCACGGCCACTCATCAACCGCCCCATCAAGGGCCAGCTTCGCCGGCGGCGTCCCGGCGAGGATCACGGGGGGCTCCGGCAGCTCGATGGAGACCGCCGTCACCTCGCCTGCCTGATCCAGCCTCGCCCCACCCACGTCCGGTGTGCCGCCACAGTCAGTGAAGACGTTGCCGGTCGCGAGGACCTCGCTCCACAGCCCGGGCACGGTCTCGGCCACCACGTTCGCGCAGCGCTC
>CBFDBV010000264.1:0-6893 GCA_965603135.1 uncultured bacterium | reverse complement strand
GCCGCCTCGCAGACCGTGCGCACGCCGCAGCCGCGGAGCAACTCCCGCATTCGGCCGGTCAGACGCGCCTTACCGGTCTTGACGTGCAGCCATTTCGGCAGCCTGCTCGGCTGGCCGGAGCTTCTCAACGACTCCTCTGCCTTTGCCAGGGTCTCGCCTCTCCGCTCCCGCACATCTTCATTGTACCCGTCCTGCACACGCCCGTCAATTCCACGCCGCGTGACCGTGTGCTCTCGTTTCTGTCTTTCGCGGCCCGAAACCAGTTGCCCTTCCCCGCCCAGTACGGTATATTGCCCCCCGCCGTGCCTTCCTGCTGCGCAACTGGGGCATGGAAGCCGGTCAGCGCACCCATATCAGGCGGATTGCCGTGGGATTCCGCCGAATCGAGAGTCGGTGAGCACAGCTATGACCGCGGACAAGATAGACGAGGTACTGAAGCTCGCGAAGGACGAGCAGGTAGAGATGGTGGATTTCAAGGTCATTGACCTGATCGGCCGTTGGCGGCATGTCACGATCCCGGCCAGCCAACTGGGCGAGGACACCTTCACCGCCGGTACGGGCCTGGACACCTCCAGCTACTCGGGCTACAAGCAGGTGGAGGCCGGCGATGCCCGCGTGCTGCCCGATCCCGGCACAGCCGCTCTGGATCCTTTCACCGAGCACAAGACGCTGTCGCTGATCTGCGGCATCTACGAGGCGATGAGCGACGAGCCCTACGCGCGCGATCCTCGGGGTGTAGCCCTCAAAGCCCAGGCCTACCTTGCCCAGGTCCAGCCCGGCGCCCAAGGCTTGTTCTCCCCTGAGCTCGAGTTCAACATCCTCGACGACGTGCGCTACGCATCCAAGCCTCAGACCGAGTGCTTTGCTGTGGATTCCGATCAGGCGGTCTGGAACACCGACCGCGACGAGGATGGCGGCAACCTCGGCTACAAGCCCGGCCTCAACGCCGCCTATCACGCCGCACCTCCGACCGACACCCTCTTCGACATCCGCAGCGAGATAGTCAGGCAGGTCGAGGCTTGGGGCGTGCCTGTCAAGTACCACCATCATGAGAACGCCGGCCCGGGCCAGGTTGAGCTGGAGGTGCCCTTTGCCGAATGCCTGGAGATGGCCGACGCTGTCATGATCATGAAATACGTCATCCGCAACGTCGCCCGCGCGCGTGGCAAGACCGCCACCTTTATGCCGAAGCCTATGTTCGGCGTGGCGGGCAACGGCATGCACGTGCATCAGTATCTCGCTGATGCCGAGCGTTCGCTGTTCTGGGACCCGTCCGACGAGGTCTACGCGCATCTGTCCGACATGGGGCGATACTACGTGGGCGGACTACTGGCCCATGGGCCTGCACTACTGGGCTTCACTAACCCCTCCACCAACTCCTTCAGGCGCTTGGTTCCGGGTTACGAGGCCCCCGTCAGCCTTTTCTACGCCCTGGCCAACCGCACGGCGGCCGTCCGCATCCCAGCCTACTCGGTCAACGAGCGGGAGCATCGCATCGAGTTCCGGCCACCTGACGCCACGTCCAACCCGTACCTGTGCCTGGCTGCCATGCTGATGGCGGGCCTCGACGGCATTGCCAACAAGATAGACCCAACCGAGAGTGGTTTCGGCCCCTTCGAGGTTGACATCGCTGCCGCCCCCGACGAGATCAAGAGCAAGATCAAGTCCCTTCCGGCTTCGCTGGAGCTGTGCCTGGAGGCCCTCGACTCCGATCGCGGTTTCCTGACCGCCGGCGGTGTCTTCACCGACGATCTCATTGACGCCTGGATCCAGTGGAAGCTCGAGAACGACTGCCACGAGGTCGCCGTACGCCCCACGCCCTACGAGTACGTGTTGTATTACGACCTCTAGCCTCAACTATTCGCGTAGGTCGGCCTGCACCTGATCCCGCTGAAGCGGGATCGGGTGCAGGTGAAAGCGCGCCTAAGCGCGCTTTCAGCTTCGAGCCCGACAACACCCCGCCACAGCCTCTCCGCCCCGGGCATCTGCCGGGGATCGGCGGGCTGGGCAGACGACGTACGGCTCCAGCATCTGAGCGTTGAGGCTGACCCCGAGACCGGCGACGTCACCCAGCTCGATCTGCCCCTGCCTCGCTCCTGCGTCGGCTCGGCGAGCGCGGCATAGCAGCGCGTAACCCTCAACTCGGTGATCCTCAGCGCGCCCACTCGCTGCCTCCGGCGATGAGCGTGCCTATTCGCCCATCGGCGCCGACCGCCCTGCGCAGCCCGCGACGCCAATGCGGCGGCCTTGGGCAGGTCGGCACAAGCGCGTGACGAAATCCTGGGACTGCTGAGGCACGCCGGCGTTCTCGCGGAGGTACCTCCATGCGTAACCTGCTTTCCGCGCTCGTACTACTGATTGCTGTCGGCTCGCCTCCGATGCCGGCCGCCGCCCAGGAGAACGGTCAACCCATGAATCTGCTGCTGAACCCCACCTTCAGGTTTCACTCCTTCACGAACCACCGCGATGGCAAGGCCGTCAGCTACACATCGCACAACGTCGCCTTCTGGAATGCCGACGCCTGGGGCGACATCACCGTGCTCCGGGAGTCACACGCCAGGGAAGAGGTCCGGCCGGAGTTCTCGACCGGGAACCTCGTGTCCATCGCTCCTGGCAGGCGTCTCTGGCAGTTCTTCACACTGCCGGAGGCGCGCCTCGCGCACGGCGAGCAGATGAGTCTTTTCGTCTACGCCTACCAGACTCGGCCCAACATGTTGCGCGCCAGCATCAAGCTGATGAAGCTCGACAGCGAGGACGGCCAGTGGACGCCGGCGGACCACGGGATGGCCGACACGCGCACCTTCCCGCGCCACTCCCGCGGGGAGCTGGTCGTCGCGAGGTCCTACGATGTGACCTCCGACGAGGTCGGGCGCGTCGAGTTGAAGATCGATGGCGCTCAGATAGTCGGCCGCTTCACGCCGGGCGAGGAGTCACACTCCGACGACATCAACACCATCGGCATCCGCGTGGAGTTCGCGAATCTGGCCCAGGGGGCAGAAGCGGCGGAGGCCTGGGTCTACTCCCCCTGCCTGTGTGCCGGCCCGCGGGCACTGCCCCGCCTGCCCGAGGCGCGCCAGGTGCAGCCGCACTACCGCTACCTCCCCCGCACGATCCAGAAGCTCTGGAAGGCCGAGCCGATCCACGTGCTGCTGATGGGCTCCAGCATTGACCGCGGCAGCGCCAACCCGCCGATGTACCTTTACGACGAGGACCCCTCCTCCCCCACCTTCAAGCAGCCGCTGGCCGACGGCGAGTTCGACGCTGAACTCGTCGGTCGCCCAGACCTCGCGGCCTACTACGGCTGGTGGCGGCACTACTTCAGCTACACGGGCCGTCTCAGGCGGGAGCTGATGCGCAAGTTCGACCTGCCCGCCGGCAAGCTGCTGTTTCACTACCTGGCCTGCGACGGTTGCTCCGTCGGCGAGGCGCACTCGGCGCTCAGGGACTACTGCTCGCTCTCCCTCCCGCCGGACCCGAACAGGAACGGCCACCCATCGGGGAAGAGTTGGCAGGAGCTCTACCCCGATCTCTTTGAGCGTTCCGAGGGGCCCGGCCCGGACCTGGTCATCTTCGGCGCTGGGGCGAACGAGAAGACGGATACCCCTGATGAGGTCGCCGTCTTTGAGGGGATGATCCGCTGGATCCAGCGTCACCACCCGAACTGCGAGTTCCTGCTCTGCATGTTCCAGAACCAGGGCGGCTACACCCCCAACCCCGGCGACCTCCAGGCCCTGTCACTCCGCTATCAGATACCGTTTCTCGATTACGGCATCGTCGGCGACCAGGTCACTCGCTGGTGCAACCGCCGCGCCCTGGTCCCACGCGACGGGCACCCGCAGGCCGCCTGCCACTTCCTCTGGTTCAAGCAGCTCGAGAGGGCCTTCGAGTGCTGGGACCCGATTCAGCCTGGACAGGCCCAGCTTCAGCTTCCCGAGCGCCTGCACCGGAACACCTACGGCTGGGAGGGCGAGATCGTCACCTATGACGCGGACAGTCCGCGCATCGTGGGCAACAAGTTCATCTTCGAGGACACCGCGATCAACGCCTGGGGAGCCGTCACGGGTGATGACGAGAAGCCGCTTCCCTACGTGGACGGCGAGCAGAGAAGGGGCGCTCGGCGCAGCTCACCGAGGCGTGACGTGCGCAACTCCTGGTTCCGCTTCGGCAACTGCCGCCTGGGTGACCGGCACATCCTGGAGATAAAGGGCCCCGAGGCCAGGCTCACGTGCGTGGACGCCAAGGTCTGCCCGGACCGCCGGTTCTTCGGCATGGACAGCCCGCTGTGGGAGCTGCGCGGCGCGCCGGTCACGGATTTCGCCTCTCAGTGGGGAGCGCCGTACGGCTCGCGTCAGGCGCTGCTCAAGCCAGGGCACGCGTTCGATATTGACGTCGTCGCCACGGACCTCTCGGTCGCCTGTTTGGACGCGCCCGGGGGCGGTACGCTGCGGGTGATCGTGGATGACGTGGCGGCACTCACAACGGCGGCAAATCAGCCCTTCGTGGACGTTGAGGCCAATGAGCACTACATGGAGAACCGCCGCGGAATCCTGGGAGTGGGCTTCGGGCTGCACCGGGTTCGGCTGAGGGCTGTGGACGGGCCGGTGGCGGTGCTGGGGCTCTTCACCTATGACTCACGGCCCAACCGGCAGTTCGAACGCCGTCTGATGGGCACGGCCGCAGCGGGCGAGAGCGTTACTTTCGCACTGCCTTTCATGGCCCGGCCCGTGGTTATGTGCCACGGCGGTCTGAGCGTGAAGACGCCGGACGTCACGCCGGCGCGCGTGACCTTCAGCGGCGAGGGCACGGGGACCTACGAGATCATCGGGCAGTAGCATCGTGGCGGTGGGTGGCCTCTCCCGCCGCAGGGGTCCATTACACCCTCCGCCCGGCGGCCTCGCAGAAGGCGCGCAGCGAGGTCATCAGGTTCGCGAACTCCATCGGCGTCAGCGACTGCGCCCCATCCACCAGCGCCTCCTGCGGATGCCAGTGGGTCTCGACCAGCAGCCCGTCGGCGCCTGCCGCCACCGCCGCCTTCGAGAGCGCCGGCACCATCCAGTCGCGGCCGCTGGCGTGACTGGGGTCCGCGATCACCGGCAGGTGGCTCAGGCGCTTGAGCGCAACCACCGCCGAGATGTCCAGCGTATTGCGCGTCTGCGTCTCGAAGGTGCGTATGCCCCGCTCGCAGAGCATAACCTCCTCGTTCCCCTCGACGATCACATATTCGGCGGCCTGGAGCAGGTCGTCCACCGTCGCGCTCATACCGCGCTTGATCATGACAGGCCGGTCAACCTTGCCCAGCTCAGTGAGCAGCGCAAAGTTCTGCATGTTGCGCGCGCCCACCTGGTAGACATCGGCGACCTCGTGCAGCGCCTCGATGTGCGCGGTGTCTACCACCTCCGTAATGAAGGGCAGGCCCACCTCCTCCTTGACCGCCCTGGCGATGGGGATGCCCTCCTCGCCCAGGCCCTGGAAATCATGCGGCGAGGTGCGCGGCTTGAAGATCCCGCCCCGCAGCATCTGTGCGCCGGTGTCCTTGACGTACCGCGCGATGTTCAGCAACTGCTCGTACGACTCAACGGCGCACGGGCCTCCCATCATCACGACCTGCTCGCCGCCCACCGACACGCCCTCTCCCACCTCTATCACCGTCGTCTCAGCCTTCACCTCGCGGCCGGCGAGCTTGTAGGGCTGGAGTATCGGGACGATGCGCTCCACGCCGGGCATCGTCTCCAGGACCTCGATCTTCTCCTGGGTCTTATGCCCGATGACCGCGATGACCGTCTTCTCGACCCCGTGGATGGGATGCGGCGTGAAGCCGAGCGATGCCACCTTGTCTATCAGGTTCTGGATCGTCTGCTCATCTGCGCCGGTCTCAACGATGATTACCATCGCAACGGTCTTCCTTTCGAGAAGCGCGCAATCGCACCGCCAAGCAGTCGTTCCCCATTGCCCTTTGCCCTTTGCCTTTTGCCCGCCGTCAAGCCAGTCGTCTACGCGGCGGCTGGGCGACGAACTCTGTCATCGTCAGCGACGCGTTCGGATGCTCCTGGAGGTAGGAGCAGGGAAGCGCCGGCGTGACCGGCCCGTGGAGCACCTTGCGCACGATCGCGCGCTGCCAGGGCCGGTTCGCGTAGAGCCGGATCTCCCGCGCGGCCAGAATCTCCCTCATCCCGATGGTGATGGCCAGGTGCGGGATGAGGTCGCGGTTGCCGTCCGCGACAGTGACCGAGTTGATGAGCCGCGTCTCGCGCGTCAGCTCCAGCACGCGCGTGGGCCGCTGGGCGAACTCCTCCTTGGAGCACTCCTCGCCCGGCTCGGGCGGCTCGTTGAAGGCGATGTGCCCGTTGATGCCTATGCCGCCGTAGCAGATGTCCGCTCCGCCCAGCTCCTCCAGGCGCTGGGTGAGCGCCTGCGGGTCGTGCGGGTCGGGGAAGATGATGTTGTCGCGATCCGGGGCCAGCTCCGGGTCCATCAGGTCCATGAAGCTGCGCTTCATATGTCCGCGGAAGCTCAGCGGGTGCTCGATGGGCAGCCAGTTGCCCTCATCGTCGAGGTACTCGTCCATGTTGAAGCTGATGAGGTTGCGCAGGCTGATGCGCTCCAGGTTGCAGATGCGCGCCATGCGCCGGTATTGCCCCACGGGTCCGACGGGCAGGATGAAGGCGGTATGCCGGCCCGCCGCGTCGTTCTCGGCGACCTTGTTGAGCATGGTGCGGGCCATGTCGTGGTAGAGGTCATCGTCGGTCTCCAGCATCTCCACCCTGATGGGCGATCCCTCGCCCAGCTTCTCGGCGGGAATCATAGTGACATCGTCCATCGTCAGGCCTCCCTCTCGCCGGGCACGCGCAGACAGCCTACCCTTTCCTGGCCCCCAGCCGCATGAACAGCACGCC
>CBFDBV010000263.1:0-6904 GCA_965603135.1 uncultured bacterium | reverse complement strand
CCTAGCCGCTTGCGGCCCGGGCCTGGAGCACGGCCTCAGGATCCTTGGGTAGCCCGACGCTGAAGGTTGAGCCCTGCCCCACCTCGCTGTCGGCCAGCCACACATTCCCGCCGTGGGCCTGCGCCAGGTGCTGCACCAGGTAGAGGCCTATGCCCGTGCCGCCGATGGCCTTGTGGTCCACGTCATCATCAACCTGGTGGAAGCGCTCGAAGATCCTGTCGCGGTGCCGCTCCGGGATGCCCAGCCCCTCGTCGGTGACGTCAATGCGCACACTCTCACCCTCATCGGTCACGGCGATCTTCACCGTGCCCCCGTCCGGCGAGTACTTCACCGCGTTACCCACCAGGTTGTCCAGTATCTGCGCGATTTTGTCCACGTCGCCCCGCATCGGCCCGATCCCCTCGGGCACCTCCACCAACACTCTGTGTTTCGTGCTGTAGCTTTCCTGCGTATGCGCGACGCGGCCGGCTACCTCCGCCAGGTCCATGTCCGCCAGTTGCAGGTCCAGGCCTCCACCCGACTCGATCCGCGACACGTTCAGCAGGTCCGAGATCAGCCGCGTCAGCCGGTCGCACTCCTCGTCAATGATGATGAGGAATTCCTGCCGCGTCTCCTCGTCGTACATTCCCTGATCGTCTTCGAGCAGCGTGGAGATGAAGCCTTTAATGGAGGTGAGAGGGGTGCGCAGCTCGTGGGAGACGGTCGAGACGAAGGTCGTCTTCATTCGCTCTACTCTGCGGATCTCGGTGATATCGTAGAAGATCGCGACGATGTTCTCCACCGCCCCGTTCTCGCCGGTCATCAACGTCGTCTGCGCCTGGTAGATGCGTCCGTCTTCCTCCCCCAGGGTGATCTCCCGCATCAGCTCCTGCGACAGCTCGAGCGTCTCCGTCACCAGGTCCCGGACCTCGCCCTCCGGCACCGCCGCCTTCAGGGGCTCCCCGGCGTAGTCCCGGTAGGGGATCACCAGGGCCTCGCAGGCCGCCGGATTCATCAGCCGCGTGATGCCGTTGCGGTCGAACACCATCACCCCCACGTGGATGCTCTCGAAGGCCTCTTGGAGTTGCTCCTTTTCCTCCCTCAGTTCGATGTACAGTTGCGCGTTCGAGATCACGGCGGCGGCCTGTTCCGCCAGCATCTCCATCAGCCGCACGTCATCCTCGTTGAACTCCTGGTCACCACGCTTGTTGCACACGTGCATGACCCCGATGACGTGCTCGTCAACCAAGCGCTCATCTTCGTCCCTTTGCTTGATTACCAGCGGCACGCAGATGCCGTTGCGGAGCCGTAGCAGAGAGATCTTGCGCTTCAGCGTCAGGGGGTGATTCACCGCGTCGTTGTAGACCACTGCCTGCCGGTTCTGGAAGACCCAGCCGCTCACGCCCTCGTTGGTCGCCAGCCTCAGTTCGTTCGCTTGCTCTTCCGTTATCCCCAGAGCGGGGGGCAGCACTGTCAACTGGTCCGTCTCCGACTGGTGCAGCATGAGGAATACTTTTTCTGTCTGGACGATCATCGCGACCTTGTTCACGAGCCGGGCCAGCGTGTTCCTCAGCTCCGGCTGCGTCACCACCACCGCAGGCACCTCTGCCATCGTGGTGGCCGTCTCCAGCTCATCCTCCAGTTGCCTGATCCGACGCTGGAGTTCAACCACCACGACCCGGTAGCGATCAAGCTCCTTCCTTGCCTCTTCTGACACGATCTAACTCACCCGGTCCTGCACCAGCTACGCGCTATGAGCTACCAGCCTCCGGCCTCCGCCGTACGCCGTTTCCAGCCTCCGCCGTTCACCGTTAGCGTCTTCGGTCGCGATTGCGCCGCAGCTCGTTGAGCCGGCGGTTGCTGTCCTTCATGAAGTCGGACAGCCGCTTCTCGAACTGCTGGGTGACCGGCCGGCGACGCGGCCGCGCGGACGGCGCCCCCGCTGTTGCTTGAGCCTGCTTCAGCGATAGCTCCCAGCGTTTCTCATCTTTCCGGCCCAGCACCTTCACCGTCACGGCGTCACCCTCACGAAGGTACTCAGCTACGTCCCTCACGAACTCATCTGCGATCTCGGAGATATGTATGAGGCCCGAGTTCCCGTCCGGCAGTTCGACTATCGCGCCGTACTCCAGCAGCTTGGCGACTCGTCCTTCCACGACGCTTCCCGCTTCCACCATGATGAACTGCGATCCTCCGAGGGTGTGAGCGATTCCCGACTTCCGCTCCTGCGGCTGTCGTCGGGCGTGGTTCGCTATGGATTATAGGCAAAGCCTCCGAGCAAGTCAAGCCGCCCTCGCCCAGAGGCGCCACGAATGGACGCGCCCCATCGGACCCGCAGACGGGCGCGATCCTGCCTCTTCCTACCCCCGCCGCCCGGCGGCCACGCTGACCAGCGCAATCCCGGCAGCCGCCGCCAGCACCCACCCGTACGCGACCGCCACCTCCTCGAAGGCCAGCGGGCGCACCAGTCCCAGGACTGTTCGCACCAGCAGCGCGAGGGCCATCGAGCACAGCGCCAGGTCCGCCGCCCAGGCGCCCAGGCCCTCCCGGTCCAGGCTCCGACGCAGCAGCAACAGCCCCAACATCTCCCCCACCGCTATCCCCGCCAGAGCCCCGATCAGGCCCGCGTCCGTGGCCTTCATCCCGGCTGCCATCTGCGGCGCCAGCCACTGACCGAACTGGCTTCCCAGCACCGCCGGCGCTATCACCGCCAGCACCAGCCGAGCCAGGAAGCGGGCCACCCGCACGAGGCCGACGGGCCGCGCCCGCTCTGTCCAGCCCCTACTTGCTGGTCGCGACTCGAGGCTACTCACTTCGCACTTCGCGCCTAGCGTTGGACCTCTTGCGGCTCGCCACTATCCGCCGAGGCCCACGCGGCCTCGCTGAGCTGGATGACCTTCAGGGCGTCCTCCGGCCGCGCCTGCACCTCCTCTTCGCCCAGTATCGCGGCGATGAAGTTCCCATCCGGCGTCCAACTCCGCCCCAACTCCTCGCCCGAGATCACCTGCTTCTTCTCGTCGCGCCACAGCCAGATCTCCTGTCCCCGAATACCCAGCGTGCCCTGCTCACACCAGATCGTGATCTCCTCGAAGAAGTTCACGGCGTGACCGACCACGGAGAACGTGCACAGCGCTCCGCCGTCGAAGCGCACGTCAACGGCGCTGAGGATGTCCACCTCCGCCTCCAGGTTATTCATGTACGCGAAGACCTCGGCCGGCTGCTGGCCGGTCATCCACAGCACGATGTCCAGCAGGTGGCTGCCCGAGTCGTTGAGTTGCCCGCCCCCGGACCACTTCAGTTGCGAGCGCCACGTATTCCTCCCCACCTGGTTCTGGTACCAGTTCTGCGATTGCAGCGCGGTGATGAAGTTGACCTTGCCCAGCTTGCCCGACCCGATCAGGTCCCGGCAGTACCGGTAGGGCGCCTGCGTATGTCGCTGATACGAGACCAGCATCACCTTCCCCGACCGCTCGGCCTCCTCGATGACCGACTTGGCCTCCTTGACGGTGCACACCATCGGCTTCTCGCAGCACACGTGCAGCCCCGCCCGCAGGCTGTCTACGATATGCTCGTAGTGCAGCGTATGCGGTGTTGATATCTCCACCGCCTCCATCTCGACCTGTGCGAGCAGGTCCTTGTGATCCTCGAAGACCGGGAGCCCCTCGGTCTCCGGCACCGCCTCATGCGTCGCTTTGATGGCGTCTTTGCTGGGCTCGCACAGGCCGACCAGCTCGACCCCGGCGATGTTGACCAGACGCCGCATATGTCCGCGCGCATTCCCCCCGCACCCTATCATACCGACCCGTATTGTCTTGTTGCCGGCGCTCATTTCTGCTGTCCTTTCTATCCGGTCCGTCATGGTAGGCGCATCGCCGTCCACCGACGCCTTTCGGTGCGACCGGCGCGCAGTTTCCGCGCGTGCGCCACGGCACCTCCTCGCGCCCGAAATGAACCCACACCTGGCGCGTTTCTCGGGCCACGCTGCTCTGCTCCGACCCCGCCGAAACGGGCCTTTCTCTGGCTCCCGCACGCACTTGCCATCCCGTTCAGCTTTGTCAAAGGTGCACGCGACAAACTTGCACCGGAACCCGCCGGATTCGGGCGTTTTTCTGCCCGATTCCACCCTCTCGAAGACCCCCTCTCAGGTTGACGGACTCGCCCGAATCTGCTATAATAACGTCGTGGGAACCAAGTGAGATAGGCGCTGTTTCAGGGCGTTGCGGAGTTCGTCTTGCCCCCTATCTGTTCGTTGTCTCTTCGCCTTTTCCAATGGTGCTTCCGGCGCCACAGAACCTATCGCAGCCGACGCCACGGAGGGCGTCACACGGACCAGAGCAAGCAGCACGGACAGGGAGCACGCGCAGACAGCGGCCCCAACTCGCGGATGTTGACCTGTTGTCTTCCCTGCCCCTGGGTCTCTCCCGTCGTCGGTCACTCCACAGGCAGCTTCACTGCGGTGTCGCCGAGCCAGCAGCAAAGGAGCCACGCGTACATGGCAAAGAAGAGCAGCTACACCGCCAAGCAGATCCAGGTGCTCAAAGGCCTCGAGGCCGTCCAGCGCAGACCGGCGATGTACATCGGCTCGACCGGCACGCGCGGGCTCCATCACATTCTCTACGAGGTCGTGGACAACAGCATTGACGAGTTCTTCGCCGGCGACTGCACGAAGATCACGGTCAGGCTGATGGATGACGATGTCGTCGAGGTGCGAGACGACGGCCCCGGCATCCCGGTGGACAGGCACCCGACCGAGAAGCGCCCCGCCGTCGAGGTAGTGCTGACCATGCTGCACGCCGGCGGCAAGTTCGACCGCGGGCGCTACAAGGTATCCGGCGGCCTCCACGGCGTTGGCGTTTCCTGCACGAACGCTCTGAGCGAGTGGCTGGAGGTCGAGGTCTGGCGCGACGGCAAGAAGCACTGCCAGCGCTACGAGCGCGGCACGCCCATCAACAAGCTCAAGAGCAGCGGAAAGGTGAAAGGCACCGGCACCACCATCACCTTCAAGCCCGACCCGGAGGTCTTCGAGGATACCACCTTCGATTTCGACACCGTCGCCAAGCGTCTGCGCGAACTCTCCTACCTCGCCGGCGGCGTGAAGATCACTCTCACCGACGAGCGCAACGGCCAGGAGCGCGAGGAAGTCTACCATCACAAAGGCGGCATCTCCGAGTACGTCACCCACCTCAACGACGGCAAGGACACGCTCCACAAGGTCATCCACTTCCAGCGCGAGCAGGATGACACCGAGGTCGAGATCGCCGTCCAGTACCACAACGGCATCCACGAGAACCTCCTCTCCTACGTCAACGCGATTCACACGATGGAGGGCGGCACTCATCTCTCCGGCTTCAAGACCGCCGTCACCCGCGTGGTCAACAACTACGCCTTCTCCCAGGGCCTCCGCAAAGAGAAGGAGCGCAACTTCACCGGCGACGAGGTCCGCGAGGGTATGACCGCCGTCCTCAGCCTCAAGGTGATGGAGCCCCAGTTCGAGGGCCAGACCAAGACCAAGCTGGGCAACTCCGAGGTCGAGGGCCTGGTCAACTCCATCGTCTACGAGTGCTTCAGCGAGTTCCTGGCGGAGACCCCGCGCATCGCCAGGCGCATCATCAACAACGTCATCACCGCCTCCCGCGCCAACGACGCCGCCCGCAAGGCCGCCGCGGCCACGCGCAAGACGGCTCTGGCGGGCGCCGGAATGCCCGGCAAGCTGGCCGACTGCGCCTCCCGCGAGCCTGAGGAGTGCGAGCTGTTCATCGTCGAGGGCGACTCGGCGGGCGGCAATGCCAAGCAGGCCCGCGACGCGCGCTACCAGGCCATCCTGCCCCTGCGCGGCGTCATCATCAACGTGGAGAAGAACCGCCTCGACAGGATCCTCGACAACGCGGAGATCCAGGCGATGATCACCGCCCTCGGCACCGGCTTCAGCATGGACGGGGGCAACGGCGGCGATGGCGATGGCAGTGAGAACGGCGAGGCCTCCAGCAAGTTCGACCTCGACAAGCTGCGCTACGACAAGATCATCATCCTGGCCGACGCCGACGTGGACGGCTCTCACATCCGCACCCTGATCCTGACCTTCTTCTACCGCTACATGCAGCCGCTGGTCCGCGAGGGGCACCTTTACATCGCCCAGCCGCCCCTCTACCGCGTCAAAGCCGGCAAGGAGACTTACTACGCCCTCACCGACGATGAGCTGGAGGCCCTCCAGGGGAAGCTGGGCAAGCGTCGCCTCACGGTCAACTACTTCAAGGGCCTCTCGGAGATGGACCCGGGCGACCTGGCGGACACCACGATGGACCCGGAGAAGCGCGTGCTGCGCCAGGTGACGATGGAGGACGCTGCGGAGGCCGACAAGATCATCAGCACGCTTATGGGCACGAAGGTCGAGCCGCGCCGCGACTTCATCGCCGAGCACGCGCGCGCAGTCCGCAACCTCGACCTGTGGGCCTAACGGCAGCTAACGGCCAACACCAACGGATCACGTAGGTCGGGCTTTCCAAGCCTGTCCGCCGTAGCCTTGGCGAAGGCGGGCCCGATATGCCGTCCACGAGGAGCAACTGATGGCACGAAAGCCCGCAGCCAACGACATCGCCACCATCCCTCTCGAGCAGGAGATGGAAGACTCGTTCATGCAGTTCGCGCTGAGCGTTATCGTCGCTCGCGCGCTGCCTGATGTTCGAGACGGCCTCAAGCCCTCCCAGCGCCGCATCCTCCTGGCGATGCGCGATGACGGTCTCACCGCCGATCACGCTCACGCCAAGTGCGCCTCCATCGTCGGCGAGACCATGAAGACCTACCACCCGCACGGCGACATGGCGCTCTACGAGACGCTCGTGCGCATGGCCCAGGACTTCTCCCTGCGTTACCCGCTCGTGGACCCGCAGGGCAACTTCGGCTCCATTGATGGCGATCCGGCCGGCGC
>CBFDBV010000262.1:0-6925 GCA_965603135.1 uncultured bacterium | reverse complement strand
TTCGGCCAACGACTCTCCGGTGCTTACTATGGGATTATGGGCTATCGGCCCGAGCAGCTGTTCTCTCAAGCGATGGGGCTCCACAAGATCGTGGTCGGGCTCTGGGCGCTGCACAACGAGGTTCTGGGGGCCTGCTATTCGGCTACCGGGCGCAAGTGCAAGTTCCGTCCCTCTGGGTGTTGGGCCGTGAGTTACGGCCAGAAGTCCATGATCGGCGAGCAGGCATCCCCTCAGGCGCTCACGCGTGTCGTGCAAGTGCCCTCGCGCGGGGCGGCAGCGCTAGAACGTATTGCGGTTGACATCGCCCACGAGATTGCGCATATGATCTACACAGATACGGTAGCATGGCACAAGGTGTGGCCCACCGAGGTGAAGGAGTACGAAGCTGCATTGTGGCGAGTTCTCGGCGAGATGGAAACGTCCCGCGCGTGCGAATGGCATCGGGTATTCTTCACCGCGCTGCCCGAGGTCTTCGCGGACACCTTCGCGGTCGTCTACTTCTTCCAGGGCGATACGGTACCCTTCTTCCGGCGGGTCGCGGAACTGCTGAGGAGCCACACGGCGACTGACGGCATTCAATTGGTTCTCAGAGCGTTCGTCCAGTACTGGCGCTCGGAGCTAGCTGATCGGCAAGCTCTCGAGGACGCTCTTCTCGCTCCGAGGACGCAGGCTGACTTTCAGCAATACCTTAGGGACTTCGAGCAAGAAGCGGACCGCCACGCACTGCTGCAGGACCAGATTGCTGACTTGTTTGAGCATCTCAAGGAGCAAGAGGACTTGGCGGCGCTGTTGGATGACGCGCTCCAGAATTCCTATGATCTGGCGCAGCGCGCCGCAGAGGATTCACGGAAGGCTGAGAGGCCTGCTCAACTGACGGAAGCGTTCCACGACCTGTTGTCGGCTGCTGCCAACGACCCGCTCTCAGCGCGGATACGCTTCTGCGAGACGCTTTGGTGCAGTGCCCACCGAGCCCTTAGCGAACCACCACTCTCCCCCTGGCAGGGAATTAAGTCGCCGGGTTTGTCACCATGGGCAGCGGTCCTGGCTAGCCCATCGGAAGCTGCGAACGCGACCGACCAATGATGGACTGCTGGGAGGGGGCACTATGTCTCCGGGAAAGGGGGCACCCTAGCGCGGGCGAGACTTGCGCTCTCTAGAACTAGCCGGGGGCAATTCGAGCGATGGCGAATCGAACCCACCGCCGGGGGGGGAGAAGTACTTGGAGGCCCGTTCACTGTAGTCAGGTTCCTCAGCCCAGCCGCTGGACCATACTTCCTCGGCCCAGTCCGTGGATTGTTGGACCCTTGCTGCCTTCTTCTTAGCCACGCCGGGCCTCCCCAGGACTAGATGTGATAACACCCGCCGTCCAAGGGCGGCAAGCGCCGTTCGCTAGGCACGTATAGAGCGTAGCACATTTGCGCGGTCCCGTCAAGGCGGTGAGCCGCGTTCTGGCCGCAATCGTTATCGGCCAGTAACCACATATCTGGAGCCTGTGCGGCGGATTTAAGGCACAACGCGCATGCTCGGCCCGACCTTCGCGGCTCGGGTTTTACTCAAGTTTCGCTCGATTATTGCCCAACACCAGTCTACCCGTCGAGCGTCTGCGGCAAACTGAATCAACCTAGCATTCGAGACTACTCAAGTAGCTCCGCCATCGGGCTTTGGCTATCACGATGCGAGCGTGCGGCTTCCGCACAGGCACTCGGTCCTCTGGGAAAGAGGCCCAAGACGGCCCTGGCCTGAGCACCACAACAAGCAGCCTCGTTTACCGTCAGAGACTGAGCCGAAGCAAGCCGTCCGTGTGTACGGACCTGGATTGGTTCAGACGGATGCCCCGCAAGCTGGTCGCGTCCCTCGAGCACCTCGTTGCCGACTGTGCGGTCATCGGTTGTCGGTCTGCGATCATACCACAAAACCGTGCCCTCGAATCTCACGGTTTGCGCACAGTAGTACGGAGTTCATCGCCCATTTCAGCACAGCGTGTTGCGTGTGCACATTCTCCCGGAAGCAATCCACTGTACGCTGCACGCAGAGGCGAGGGAGTTCGCCAGAAGGGGCTCACGTCGGTGCCCTACTCCTGCCTGCGCATGATCTCCGAGCAGAGCGCCGAGTGGCAGTACTACGGCTCCACGTGGGAGGTTCCCGGCCATGCCGACCGCGGCGCCTCGGATGTGCTCAGATACGCGGCCGCATTTATGGGCGCTTGCCCGTCCGTCGAGAGCTACGCGGATTTCATCGTCTTCAAGAACAAGCAGTTCGTCGAGCGGCACGGCCTCGGCGGGCTGTATCACGACTGGACCGTGCCGGTCCGCTGCCGCAACGAGGCGCACGGGTGCGGCTGGCGCGACGCCGACGGGAAGCTCCAGGGGCGCTACCCCATCTTCGCCGCGCGCGACCTCTACCGGCGCATCTACGCCATGCTCAAGGACCAGCCTCACGAGACCTTTATGATGGGGCATATGTCCGCGCGCGTGCTGATCCCGATGCTCTCGTTCTGCGACGCCTACCTCGACGGCGAGCAGTTCCGCCGGCGCGTGACCGACGATTACACGGAGGCGCTGCCGCTCGATGCGTTCCGCGCCGAGTTCATGGGCAAGCAGTGGGGCGTCATCCCTTACTTCCTGCCCGAGCTTGCCCCGGAGGCACACAAAGAACCGGCCTCCACACGCCATCTCCTCTCGCTGACGCTGTTGCACGACACGCCCGTCTGGGCCATCTGGTGCAACAGCGCGACGGTCGCGAAGGTGCGGGAGGCGCTCGACGACTTCGGCTACGCAGACGCGGAGTTCCTGGGCTACTGGGACAACGGCGCGTGGCTGAGTTGCGAGCAGGAGGACGTGAAGGTCAGCGCGTACCGGCGCGAGGGGCGCGCGCTGCTCGTTGTCTCCAACCTGTCGGCAGAGGCGCAGAAGGTGAGCCTGAAGGTGAACCTGGAGGAGCTGGGCGTGCCTGGCGCTGCGGCCCGCAACGCCGAGACGGGCGAGGCGATTCCTCTCGAGAACGGCACCATCACGGTCGGGATGCCGCGGCGGGACCTCGCGTTGATCCGCCTGGACGCGCCATGAGCAGCGGCACCATCACATCACAGGAGGTTGAGAATGAGGGCCGGTTTCGGCAAGGCCTGCATCACGCCCGAGTTGGGGACGCCGTGCGCGCTGGGCCTCGATAACGAAGCCGAGGAGATCTTCGACGACATCTTCGTCAGGGCACTGTGCCTCGCGGACGGCGCAGAGACAATGGTCGCCCTGTCGGTTGACGTCATCGGGCTGAACAAGCCGGAGACCAGAGCCATCGCCGAGCGCGCTGCGCGGGCGACGGGCATCGCGCCGGAGCGCGTGGTCGTCCACTGCACGCATACCCACCAGAGCCCGAACTCGCGCATCGAATACGGCGAGTACCTCGCCGAGCACGGCCTGCGCTCGTACAGCCCGGAGTCCTGGGAGCAGCTTCAGGCCGGCGCAGAGACCGCCTGCCGGGGCGCCCGCGAGGACTTGCAGGATGCCCGCGCGCGCTACGGCGAGGCCGAGGTCGCTGGCATCGCCAGCAACCGCCGCATCCTGGATGCCCACGGCAGGGCCGCCCTGCGCGGCAGCCGCGTGACCGCCGAGATGCGGGAGCACCCCGAGGGGCACATTGACCCGAGGGTGCGCGTGCTGGCCTTCGAGCGCGCGCGTGACCGTGTGTTCGCGATGTGCTACTGCTGCCATCCGTCAGCCGCCGGTGGGGACGAGGGGCCTTACCTCACCGGCGACTTCCCCGGCCACGCGCTGTCGCTGCTGGAAAATGACGCGCTCGCGGGCCTGCATTTCACCGGGCCCTGCGGCAACATCAATCCGGGCAAGTACACGGTGGACACGCGCAAGGGCGACGTCGCGCGGATGGGGAGGATTCTGGCCCAGGGCGTCGCGAGGGCGCTGGATGCCGCCGAGCCGGTGGGCGACGGCTGCGGATGGGCGCGCGAGGAGCTGCGGCTGCCGCTGCGCCAGGGGCTGCCGAGCCTCGATGAATTGGAGACGCGCGTCCTTGCGGGCATCGAGGAGTTCAAGGGCATCAAGGCCGAGGGCAAGCGCCTGCCCGGCGGAGGCGAGCTTCGGCGCAACCTGGCGAAGCTCATCGTGCTGCGGCAGGCCCAGGGCGATGAGCTGGTCAGCGAGCTGGTGGCCTGGCGCATCGGCGAGGCTGCCATCTGCTTCTTGCCGGGCGAGTGCTTCCTGGGGATAGACGAGGGGATTCGCGAGGCCGCTGTGGGCCCGCTGTTGACGGTGGAGAACTGCGACTACTCGCCCAGCTACATCCCGACGCCGGAGGCCTACGAGCAGGGCGGCTACGAGGCGAGCGTAGCGCACGTGGCGCCCACGGCCTTCTCTCGTGTCATCGAGGCCGGCCGCAAAGCTCTCGCGGCCGCACGAAGGTAGGCATCTACGCCGGGCCTGAACGCAGGGCCGGAGACCGCCATGCCACCGTGACGCCCGCCGAATCGCAAGGAGGGACGATCATGCTCAACCGCGCAGGCCCCGCCGCGCGGCTTGGCTGGACCGCGCTGGCGGCTGCGCTACTATGCAGCTCCAGTGCCTGCGGATTCGAGGTGGCGGGCAGGTTAGTGGACGAGGCCGGTCAGTCTCTTGCGCAGGCTGAGGTGTTCGTGATAGGACAGCGCGGACCGCGTATCTTCCGAGGTAGGACCGCGCCCCGGGAGCCAGCGCCGGTACTGGCGCGGACGCAGACCGCAGAGGACGGGAGCTTTCGCATCACGGGCCTGCCCGGCCAGCCCGGGGACGAAAGGCGTTACGTTATGGCGACCGCGGCCGGACGGGCAATCTCGTGGGAGAGGATTACCCAGGACACAGACCTGGGGAACATTCTGCTGGAGCTGGTTCCCCCTCAACCGGTCTCGGGCAACATCAGGGACCCCGAGGGCAACCCGATTCCCCACGCGGCCATCACTGTGGTGAAGATGGACAGGTCGAAAGGGCCACGCCTGAACATGTGTCCCCTCGACAATCCCCAACTGGGAGATATCGGCAGAATCAGCTGCGGGGAGGACGGGTCGTTCGAGTACGAGTATCTCGCGCCAGCTACGAGTCTGCAACTCCTCCTTGCGCCGGAGGGCTACGTGACAACCTACGGCTGGCTTGCCATCCGCGAGGAAGGATACATCTGGCAGCAGCCCCACGGGGACCCGTCAGCCGAGCCGCCTTTCAGCGGTTGGCTAATGAAGCCGGTCAAGCCGGAGGAGCTTTCAATCCGATTGCCGCGAGGCGCCGCGGTAACGGGACGCGTCTTTCTGCCAGGCGGCGAGGATCCCGCGCAGGATGTCGGCGTATTCATCGTGGCGGGACCCGCCGATGAGTCGTCGGCCGCCAGGACTGACGCAGATGGGAGCTACCGGCTTGACGGCCTTCCGCCGGGGACGAAAAGGGTTTTCATGGAGGCCGAGGGACTGGTCGCTCCCGCCTCCGAGGAACTTGAGCTCAGGCCCGGAGAGAGCTTCGAAGGCATTGACTTCGAACTGACCGAGGGCGGTTGCGTTACCGGACGGGTGCTGGACACGCTCACGGGGCGGCCCGTGCCGGAGGTTAGCGTCGCCGGCACGAGTCCCGCCCGTCCTGCGCCCTGGCCGTTCCATTTCGCGACAACAGACGAGCACGGTGTCTATCGTCTTCAGGTCGCGCCCGGAGAAGCCACGGTATGGGTGCGCTACGCTCCGAGCGGCTATGCCTGGCAGCCGCAGCGGCCTGGTCGGGAACGGGGCAAGCAAACGGTGCAGGTGGCCGAGGGCGAGACCGTCGGCGACATTGATTTTGAGATCGAGCCGGAGGCCGTCATCAGTGGCGTCGTCGTGGATTTTGAGGGCAAGCCGGTGGCTAACGCCCTGCTTGTGTATTCCTTGTACCCGGAGATGGAGCCGGCTCAAACGGGCGCGGACGGTGCCTTTCGGATAACGGGTGCGAGCCCCGGCACTGACATGGGCGTGTTGGCCAGGCAGGAGGATCCGCCGCGCGCGGCCTTTGTCTCGGTGACCGCACCGGAAGCGGGCGAAGAGCCCGTGGACATTCGTATTGAGTTGAGTGCCTGTGTGCGCATCGAAGGCAAGGTCGAGGATACGAACGGGGATCCGATCCCGGACGCTAAGGTCCGCGTGAGGATTCGTATGCCAGGAATGACATATCCGTTGGGAGAGCCGGTGACGACCGACGAGGAGGGTGCCTTCGAATTCGACGGTGCTGTGCTCGCGGCGGTACACCAGGTGACGGCTGTTGCTGAAGGATACGTATCCACGCGCCATCCATCGCTTCGCGCAGCCCTTGCGGAGGTTCTGGCACCAGGGCGTGTAGTGCTCAAGCTCGACAAGGCGGGCGAGCACCCTTAGGGCTATCGAGGGGCGCGCAGGCCGACGGTAGCGGGATCAAAGGCCGCCAGCCATCAGCGCCGTCGTCCGCCGACGGCAAGCGCCTATGAGCGCAGTACGCGGCAGGGGTTGCCCGCGGCCGTCACGCCCGGCGGGATGTCCTTCGTGACCACCGACCCCGCGCCGATCTTCGCCCCCTTGCCGATGGTCACGCCCCCCAGTACCGTCACGTTCGTGCCGATGTAGGCGCCATCCTCGATGATGATCCTCATATCATCGGTTCGCCTGGGGCCGTGCGCGACCAGGGTGACCCGAAACGAGATCGTCACGTTGTCGCCGATGGTGAGCCGATGAGGGGCGACCTCCTCGAACCAGCCGTCCATCCCTACGAAGCCGCCCTTGCCGATCTTGATGCCTCCCAGCCGCAGCAGGAACTTGCGCAGGCGCGTGTTGATGTGGGGCAGCCCCATCGCCCACTTGTTGATGAGCAGGCACCGCAGCCACTGCCAGCAGTAGAGCTGTGCTGAGGTCATGCCCTCCTTCGTGTGCCAGAACAATGGTCCCACCTCTTGACGC
>CBFDBV010000261.1:0-6931 GCA_965603135.1 uncultured bacterium | reverse complement strand
CCCTCGGCTGGGGAGGGTCAGCGCCGCTGCTGGCCGGAGAGGGCGCGAGCCGATGTCTGCTCGTCTCCGATGATCGGAACCCCGTGGACTTGCTGGAGCGGGGCCATCTGGACGAGTGTCTGCGGCTGGCGGTCGCCGCCGGAGTGCCGCCCCATCGCGCTGTGCAGGCGGTCACGATCAACGCGGCGACGCGCTTCGGCCTGACCGATCGCGGCGCCATCGCGCCGGGACTGAGGGCCGACCTGGTCGTGGTCGAGGACCTGCGCGACTTCCAGGTCCAGGCCGTGTACAAGGACGGTCATATCGTGGCGGGGGGTTCCCCCACGCCCCGCCGAGCGCCGCGTCGCGCCGAGGCGAGCCGCCGTTCGTCGGCGGCTATGATCCCTGAAGCTCTGCGCAGCACGTGCCACCTGCCTCCGTGGAGCCCTGAGACACTTCGCATCCCCGTCAGCGCCGGAGACGGAGAGCCGGTGCGGGTCCGGGTCATCGAGATCGTGCCCGGGCAGGTACTGACACGCGCGGGCGAGGCCGCCATCCCCGCCCAGGACGGGGAGCTGATGGCTCGTCCTGACGACGACCTGCTCAAGCTGGCGGTGATCGAGAGGCATCGCGGGACGGGGAACGTGGGGTTGGGCTTTGTGCGGGGGTTCGACCTCAAGCGCGGTGCGCTGGCATCGTCGGTGGCTCACGACTCGCACAACCTGGTGGTGGTCGGCGCCACGGACACCGCGATGCGCCGGGCAGCGGAGGCCGTGGCGCAGGTCGGCGGAGGGCAAGCGGTGGCGACCGACGATGAGGTGCTGGCCATCCTGCCCTTGCCGATTGCGGGATTGATGAGCGACCGCCCGCTGGCAGAGGTGGCCGGGATGATGAGGGGACTGCACAAGGCTGCCAGCAAGCTGGGCTGCCGGCTGAATGACCCGTTTATGACGCTGTCGTTCCTGGCGCTGCCGGTGATCCCCGAGTTGAAGCTGACCGACCGGGGCTTAGTGGACGTGTCGGCCTTCGACTTCGTGGCCTTGATCATCGCCTGAGGGTGCGATTTCACATTGTCGGCAGAGTGACTCAGCGATCCAGGCCGCGAACCTCCGGCAACGATGGAGGGGCCGAATGGGGAGACGCAACCCGAAGGGTTGCGAGGGGCCCCATTCGGCCCCTCCATTGCGCGACGGACTTCGGCAACGGTGCGCTATCCGGCCGCACGTCGCCCGGGCAGAGCTTCTTCTCACCTTGGCGAGATGACCAGCGTGCGGTCCTCGCCGTCGCCCTCGCTGTAAGTCTCGATCTCCGGGTCGTCCTTGAGCGCCAGGTGCACGACTCGCCGCTCGTAGCCCTTGAGGTTGGGGATAACGACCTCCCTGCCCGATCTCTTGGCCTCTTCGCCGTGCTTGCGCGCCTTCGCCTCCAGCATCTGCTTGTGACGCTCGCGGTAGTCCTCCGCGTCCACGATGACCCGAGCGCCGTCCTCAACCTGGCGGTTGGCGCCGATGGCGACGATGAGCTGGACAGCATCCAGGGTCGCACCGTGCCGTCCGATGAGCAGCCCCAGCTCATCGCCAACGACGTTCAGGCGCACCTCGTCCTCAGAGCAGCTCGCGATCTCGACGGTGCCCTCGATCTCCATCAGATCAACCATCCGCTGGAGCAGATCGCAACCCGCCTCAGCCAGGTCCCGGTGCGGTGGTCCCGCCTGGGCGGGAGGGGCGACTGCGGCCTCGGGCGGGGGCTCCTCGACAGTCTCCGCGGTCTCCTCCTCGGGGGCCTCCGGCACCTCTTCGCGCACAACGGCGCGCACTCTGAAGCCGACGCGGCCGAATATGCCCAGCAGGGCCCCGGGCCGCTGCACGACCTCGAACTCCACCTCTTCGGCGGGAACGCCCAGTTGCTCCAGAGCCGCCTGCCTGGCCTCCTCCAGAGTCTTCCCGGTCCCCTCAGCGCTCTGCATCGCGCCCACACCCTCCTTCTGATGCGTCACGTCGTCGGTAGTTCTGCCCACTTATCCTTTGCGGACTCGAGAGCCCGTCCCACAACTACCCGTAGGGCGGGCTTCCAGACCGCCAATGCCGTCCGCGCGGCTCTTGAAACCACTTCGAGTGCTATTGTCGGGCTGGAAGCTGAAAGCGCGCTACGGCGCGCTTTCACCTGCGCCTGATCCCGCTTCAGCGGGATCAGGCGCAGGCCGACCTACGCGGATAACTGGCGTCAGTCGTTGGTCGTCTGCCGTTGCCCTATTCCCTATTCCCTATTCCCTATTCCCTGCCGTTAACGCTTCGCCCGCTTGGGCTTGTTCGCCTGCTTACGCTTCTCCTCGTAGCTCGCCGGGCGTTCGTCGCCGTCCTCCTCGTGCTTGCTGAGCGCCTGGACCATTCGTGCAACGAAGCCACCCCCAGCTGGACACGCCGCCGCCTGCTCCTGACCTTCGCCCTCTTCGTTCCTGGACTTGCGCAGAAACAGCCACTGCTCGGCGAAGTAGATCACGTTGGTGGCCAGCCAGTAGAGTATGAACGCCGCCGGGAACCCCTGGAAGAAGAAGAAGAACATAATCGGCATCATATACGCCATCATCTTCTGCTGTTGCTGCTGCTGCGCGTCGGCGGCGGGCTGGTTCTGCGTCACCATCTTCTGGAAGGCGATCATACTGAGCGTGTAGGCCACGAGCAGGATAATGTCGGGTTGGGCGAGGTTGGGCACCCACAGGAAGCTGGTCCCATCAAAGCGCACCACATAATCGCGGATGCCTCGATACAGGAAGATGAGAATCGGCATCTGTACGAGCATCGGCAGACAGCCGCCCAGGGGGTTGCACTTGTTATCCTTGCAGAGCTGCCAGAACTCCTCCTGGAACTTCTGCTTATCGTTGCCGAGGCGCTTCTGGAGTTCCTTGATCTGCGGCTGGATCTTCTGCATGCGGCGCTGTGAGTCAAGCTGCTTCCTGGTGAGCGGAAAGATAACCGCCCTGACAACGACAGCCATTATCAGGATGCCAAGCGCGGCATTCGACCCGCCGAGGGCGACGAAGAACTCCACAACCCGGTAGAAGAAGCCGCCGGCATTGAGCGAGTCCAGGCGCTCAGCGATGGCATCCCTCGCACTGACCTTCTGCCAGCCGCCGCCCTGCGTCTGCGCAGCATCCGCTCCGCCCGCGACCGGGGTCCACGTGTAGTAGAGGGGTTCGCCCTCGGCACCGGTCACTGTGTACGGCTGCCAGGCCGCAGAGTAGTGCTTGCGAGCGGCCTTCTCGTCGCGGAGTTCCTCGAAGGCGATCTGGGCGGCCCGGCAGCGCGCGAAGGGGGCAAGCGGGCCGCGGCTGAGGGCCGAGTTGTTGGCGACCTTCAGGTAGGCCTCCATCGCGCCCCGGTAATCGTCCTGCAGCTCCAGTATCCTGCCGATGCGAAGCTGAACCAGGGTCAACGAGGGCACCAGCAGTGTCGCCCGCACCACGGCCGTGTCGCTCTCGGTCTCCACTGTGCCCTGGGCGGCGACCGGCAAACCGTTGACCTGGCCGCCGGCGGCATCAAACCCCTCGGGAACGACCCCGCCGGCCAGGGCGACGATGACCTTGTGGCCCTCTGAGCGGACTACGCCCCGCTCCCCTTCCGCCTCGTAGATGCCCTCCACGCGCACGAACTCGCCGCGTATCTCCGCGGCGTGCTCTGCCAGGGCCTCTAGCGTGACATACCGCGTCTTCTCGCCGCCGCCGAAGAGGCTGCGGAAGCCGCTGAGTATGCCTCCCTTGGGGGCGTACTCCTGGGCAGAGAGGGCGAGACCCCTGAGCACCTTGACCTGCTCGGTGAGAGCGGGCTGCTCGGCGATGACCAGCTCGCGGGGAAGGCCCTCCTGCGAGGCGAGCTTCTCAGGCCAGGCGGGCGCACCTTGGAGGGTCGCAACACAGCAGACGATGAGGGTCAATGTGAGAGCCGCGTGGCAGGACGAGTGAGGTGAGCGCATCTATGTCTCCGTGTTAGTTGTCGGGCGCGGCGGGTGATTGCCCCGGCTGATCCGAGGGGGCGCCCGGCACCGGATCCAAGCCGCCGGGGGACAGAGGATGGCAGCGGCTGATGCGCCGCAGGCTCAGCCATCCTCCCCTTAGCAAGCCGTGCGCGAGTATTGCCCGTGCTGCGTACTCGGAGCAGGTAGGTTCGAAGCGGCACACGCGGGGCAAGAAGCGCGAGATGCAGCGCTGATACAGCCGGATCACCCCGACCGCAAGGCGTCTCATTCCTGGCAGTCCCCTGAGCCCGCGGCGCCCGCCAGCAGCCCGGCCTCATCAACCTGCTTGAGCATCTCGACCGTCAACTCCGCGAACTTGATGTCCAGGACCCGTCCGCGGGCGAGCACAACGACATCCGCTCCCGCTACCGGCCTCTCGACGACCTGCCGAAAGGCCTCGCGCAAGCGCCGCCGGGCACGATTGCGCTGCACGGATTTCCCGGTGCCTCGCCCGGCTACGAAGCCGACGCGCGCCGGGTCGCCATCGCCGCGCTTGAAGACGCCGAGGGCGAACGCCCGCGTGCGACGCCACTTGCCCTGCTGGAAAACCCGGTCGAAATCCTGTTGCCGGCGCAGCGTCTCATAGCAGGACATCGCCTACTCCGGGGGCAGTAGGTCGGAGCTCCAGGCCTGTCCGCCGACTTGTCCCCCGTAGTCCCGCGAGGCGGGACGAAGGGGGAAGCCTTGGCGAAGGCGGGCTCCGACGCCAGCTACTTGCTGAGGCGCGTGCGCCCCTTCGTGCGTCGTCGCTTGATGATACGGCGTCCGGCCTTGCTGCTCATCCGAGCGCGAAAGCCGTGCTTACGCTTAGTCGCCCTCTTCTTGGGCTGATAGGTTCTCTTAGGCATATACTCTAACCTCCGACGTCGGCCCGTCGCTTTGGGGAGGGCAAGCTGTCCACGCGGGCGAGACTACGCTGGAGCAAGCGCGGGCCGCCAAGAACGCAGTTGGAACTCGTCACAGCCGACCTGCCGCAATCCCGCCATCGCGGCATTGTCCGCGGTTGGGGGCTTGCGGCGCGATTGAGTATATCACATTCGCGGGGGCCCCGCAAGGAGCGTCTGCGGGCGGCAGTTCGCCAGGGTTGACCGTCAGTACGCTTTGTGGTATTGTGCCATCCCCTGCACGAGCAGGGGAATCGTTCCCGTACGGCCCGGGGTACGGAACCCGGGCCAGCGAGCAGGAGCATCAATCCATCACACCAACGTCGGCGCTCCGCGGCCAGAACAGGGGTCCGAGCGCTTTGACGTGCGGCAGGGGGGCCAATGCCCGCCCGCCGTGGAACGGAGGTCCGGTCTATTGCCCATAGTAACGATGAAGGAACTCCTGGAGGCGGGGGTGCACTTCGGCCACCAGACGCGACGGTGGAACCCGAAGATGAAGCGGTTCATATACCACGAGCGCAACGGCATCTACATCATTGACCTGCACGCGACGCTGCGCCTCATAGAGGAGGCCCACGACTTCGTCCGCGGCGCCTGCGCTGAGGGCGGAAGCGTCCTCTTCGTCGGCACCAAGCGTCAGGGCCAGGAATCGATACGTGAGGCCGCAGAGAAGTGCTCCATGCCATACGTCACACATCGCTGGCTGGGGGGGATGCTCACCAACTTCCAGACCATCCACAAGCGTATCGAGTATCTGCGCGAGCTGACGCGTGCCGAGGAGCGCGGGGAGTGGGAGCGCCTCCCGAAAAAGGAGGGCCTGCGACTTGCACGTGAGCGCGAGAAGCTCGAAGCGAACCTCGGCGGCATCATGGACATGCACCAGCCGCCGGACGTCATGTTCGTCGTGGACACCAAGCGCGAGGAGACGGCCGTGCGCGAGGCGAACAAGCTGGAGATACCCGTGGTGGCGGTGCTGGATACCAACTGCGATCCCGAGGTGGTGGACTATCCTATCCCCGGCAACGACGACGCAATCCGGGCGATCCGACTCTTTGCCAACAAGACGGCCGAAGCCGTGCTCGAGGGCAGGAACGAGTATCAACAGCGCCTGATCGAGGAGGCCGCTACCCCCGAGGAGGCAGAGGCGATTGCCCTGGCACACGGCATAGAGCTACCGGCCGAGGAAGCTGAGCAGGCGGCCGAAGGAGCCGCTGCCGCCGAGCAAATAGCTGCGCCGTTGGAGGGAGCCGTCGAGGATCAGTTCATAGAAGAGCAGTTCGTGGAAGCCGCGCTGGAGCCGACAGACACCGAGCAGGAGGCCTGAGAGCCGGCCCGCTATCCGCGCAGGTCGGGCTTCCAGGCTTGCCCGCCGTAGCCTGCCCAAGGCGGGCCCGACAGAGGGGTTGCTCCACCAACTGCCGTTTGCCCTCTCTCGCATCTCGCGTCCAAATAGGAGGATCGTAGATGTCAGTAACCACAGAACAAGTGAAGGAACTGCGAGAGAAGACCGGCGCCGGGCTGATGGACTGCAAGCGCGCGCTCACGGACGCCGACGGGGACATGGAGCAAGCCGTGGACATCCTGCGCAAGAAGGGGATCGAGGTCGCGCGCAAGAGAGAGGGAAAGGCGGCCAAAGAGGGCACCGTCGCGTCGTACGTGCACGCAGGCGACCAGATCGGTGTGCTCGCGGAGGTCAACTGCGAGACCGACTTCGTGGCGCGAACTGAGCGGTTCGTGCAGTTCGCGCGCGACGCGGCAATGCAGGTTGCGGCGCTTCAGCCCAAGTGGGTCGCACCCGAGGATGTGCCGGAAGAGGTGCTGGCGCGCGAGCGTGAGGTCCTGCGCGAACAGGCACTGGCCGAGGGCAAGCCCGAACACATCGTGGAGAAGATGGTCGAGGGCAGGCTCAACAAGTTCTACGAGGACACTTGCCTGCTCAAGCAGCCGCACATCCGCGATGACAGCATGACTATCGAGGACAAGCTGAATGACCTGATTGCCGCCTGCGGAGAGAAGGTGGTGATCAGGCGCTTCGTGCGCTTCCAGGTGGGCGAGGA
>CBFDBV010000260.1:0-6941 GCA_965603135.1 uncultured bacterium | reverse complement strand
GCCGGGCCGACCGACCCGGAGGTGGCGCTGCTGGTGGCCGAGACGCCTGAGGGAGTGCCCATCGCAGCCATCTGCAACTACTCGCTGCACTATGTGGGGGGCGGTGGGGGGAACACCATCTCCGCGAACTACTTTGGAGCTTTCGGCGAGGCCTTGCAGCGGATGGCGGGCGCGCAGTTCGTCGCGATGATGGCCAACGGCTGCTGCGGGAACATCAACAACGTTGACTTCACGACGAAGCGGCGCACTGAGGTCCCCTATCCCGACTACCAGGTGGACAAGGTTGCCAACGCCATCGCCGCGGAGGCGTACAAGGTCTGGCGTCAGCTCGATGATCGCCAGGACGAGGTGAAGCTGTCGGCGGCCGCGGAGTTCCCCACCTACCGGCGCCGCACCGCAGCGGAAGAGGAGGAGCGCGCCGTGGCCGGTGGGCAGACCGCCGTCGAGCAGATCGGCGAGGCCCGCGCGGAGGTCTATGCGAGCGAGCGCGCCGAGGTGGACAACCTGGCGCTCGACATCAAGACCGAGGTGCAGGCCCTGCGGGTCGGCGACCTGGCGATGGTCGCCCTGCCGGGGGAGTTCTTTGTGGAGTACGGCCTGGCGATCAAGCGGCAGTCGCCCTTCGCGCGCACGATGACCATCGAGCTGGCGAACGACTGGATCGGCTACGTGCCGACCGACCAGGGACTGGATGAGGGCGGCTACGAGACCTGGCTGGCGCGAAGCGCGAAGGTCGCCAAGGGCGCCGAGGAACTCTTCATCTCGACCGCACTCGAGTGCCTGGCGCGGATCGCCGACTGAGCGGAAGCCGCCCTGCCCGAGCGGGCAGGGCGTCATTCCTCAGCCCAAGAGGGCGCCCTCGACTGCCGCGTAGAGCGCCTTGTTGGTGAAGGGCTTGTCCAGCCAGCCCTGCACCGGCAGGAACTCGCCGGGCTCGTAGGTGCCATCCGTCTGCTCGGGGTAGAAGCGCAGGTCGGTCTGCTCGTGGATGGCGGTGGCCATGACCACCGGGATGTTGGCCAGCTCGTCATCCTCCATCTGCCGCAGCTTCCAGACCACGTGGAAGCCCTCCGTGCCCTCGGGCATCATAACGTCCAGGATGATGAGGTCGGGTCGGTGCTCGACGACGGCTTCCAGGGCTTCCTCCGGGGACTCCGCGGTCACGACCTCGTGGTCTCTTGTCCCAAGGGCGGCCTTGAGGCCGGTCAGTATGTTGGGCTCATCGTCCACGCAGAGTATGCGTGCCATTGAAGCGGTCACTCCCTGTGTTCTGCCCGGGTGCACGCGGAACTCGCTGGCCGCCATTATCAGTAATTGAGACTGCCCTGTCAAGCCTCCTGCAAATCCGGGGCACCATCCAGCTTCAGGTCGGCGGCCTGGCTGCGCGAGTGCAAGCGTCCAAGAGACCGCAGCAAACGGGTGAGGTCGACTCACTAGAACCGGCCGCAGAGGGGCCGAGGTTCGGTTCTTAGTGTTGCACGTGCAACATCTTGTCGCAACAGGCGAGACCCGGCGCGGCTGAAGAAGAATTGTACCAGTGTGATAGTACAATGTGTCCAGTTGCACTAGTTGGTACAGCACAATTGCGCCGGGCCACGAGTCGGGTAAGAGGCTGCGTCGCCTTCTTGGACATGCGGCTTTCCAGAGACCCGAATCGGGATGCTGGGGCGAGCGGGTTGGTCTCGTCGTGGGAGGATATTCGTCAGGCGGAAGGAAGGTTCACGCGCCAAGATCGCTGCCAGGCAGGGAGTGACTTCAGTGAAGGTGTACATGGTGACTGACCTGGAGGGGGTGGCCGGGGTATATCAGTGGGAGAATCGCGATGACACGAGCCTGGAGAACCACGAGCGGCGCATACGGCAGCGCCGGTGGCTGGCCGAGGAGGTGAACGCGGCCGCGCGAGGCTTCTTCAAGGGCGGCGCGACCGAGGTGATCGTCAACGACGGCCACGGCGCGGGTTACACGATTGACATCGGACTGATTGACCCGCGCGTGCAGGTCTTCCACGGCGGAGAGCGGCCGGACTACTGCACGGGTCTGGATGAGACCTGCGACGCCCTCGCCAGCCTCGGCACTCATGCGAAGGCCCTGACCCCTGACGCGAACCTGTGTCATACGATGAGCCAGGCTATCCGCGGATACTGGATTAACGGCGTCAGCGTGGGCGAGACCGGTTATCAGGTGTTTCTCGCGGGTTACTACGGCGTGCCCTTCATCTTTTGCGCCGGCGATGCTCACGCCTGCAAGGAGATGCAGGAGTTGGTCCCCGGCTGCGTGACAGCGGCGGTGAAGACCGGCACGAGCCTGCTCTCGGCGCTGACCTGGACGCCGCAGAGGGCGCGCGAGATCATTGAGCAGGCCGCCGAGCGCTCGATGGCCCTCATAGGGCAGATCGAGCCGCTGGACCCCGGCTCGCCCGTCGTCTTCCGCGAGGAGCGTAAAGAGCCCAGCTTCGACCCGGAGAACCCGCCCCGCAACGCCCGCCTCATTGACTCGCACACCATCGAGATCGAAGCGGAGAACATGAAGGACCTGATGGACAAGAAGTACGGCTTCGACCCCGAGTACCAGCCTCTCTGGAAGCGATGAAACGGCGGGCAATGGGCAATGGGCAATCGGCAATGGGGAACAGCAAACGGCAAACGACGAACATCCGCTGAGTATTCGCGGCAGGAGGGTTGAGGGATGAAGTTCCATCTTATGACCGACCTGGAGGGTGTCGCGGGCGTCTATCAGTGGGAGAACCGCGAGGACGACAGCCTGGAGAACCACGAGCGGCGCGTGCGCCAGCGCACGTACCTCGCGTTGGAAGTCAACGCCGCTGTTGATGGCTTCTTCGCGGGCGGTGTGACGGAGGTCATCGTCAACGACGGGCACGGAGCCGGTTATACGATTGACCTGGAGGTCGCGGATCCGCGCGCCCAGTACGTTCACGGGCAGGAGCGGCCTTTCTGGCTGCCCTTTCTCGACGAGACCTGCGATGCCACCGGCGTCGTGGGCGGCCACGCCAAGGCCAGCACCGAGGGCGCCAACCTCTTTCACACGATGAGCCTCGGGATGCGGGACTGGTCGTTCAATGGCATTTCGGTGGGGGAGATGGGCTTACAGGCGCTCATTGCCGGTCACTTCGGCGTCCCCTTCGTCTTCTGCAGCGGTGACGCCTGGGCGTGCAAGGAGATGGAGGAGTTGATACCCGGCTGTATCACGGTGGCCGTCAAGTGGGGCACCAGCCGACTGTCCGCGCTCACCCACGCGCCCACGAAGGCCCGGGAGATGATCCGTGAGGGCGCTGAGCGGGCGATGAGCAAGATCGGCGAGATTGAGCCCCTGAAGCTGGCCTCGCCGGTGCTCTTCCGTGACGAGCGTGTGGAGCCGACCTTCGACGAGGAGAGTCCGCCCGATCCCGCTGAAGCGGGACGGGTGATTGATGTGCGCACGCGCGAGATCGAGGGCGAGGACATCATAGACGTGATGCACAAGATCTACCCGCGCTATCCGCGCGGCTGGCAGCCGCTCGACTGGGAGGCGGACGAGTAGCTCCCCGCAGGGTTCGCGCGTCGGCGGCACCTGAATGAGATCGGCCGCACAGGGAGACGTGTGACGATGAGCTTTGAGCCGGTGAAGATCGGACTGGTCGGAGCGAACAACTTCGCCCAGAGCCACGCGCGCTCCATCGCGCAGATGGAGGAGGAGGGGCTTGCCCAGTTCGTGTGCGCGTGCATACGGAGCCCGCACAAGCACCCGGAGATGGTGGAAGAGTACGATGAGCGGGGGCTGAAGCTGTACACCTCCTATGACGAGATGCTGGCCGAGCAGAGGGGGCGGATGGAGCTGGTCGCCCTGCCGGTGGCGATCCCCGACCACGCGGAGACCTCCATCGCCGCGATGGAGGCGGGCTATCACGTGCTGGTGGAGAAGCCCCCCGCCGCCACCGTGCAGGATGTTGACGCAATGATCGAGACCTCCGAGCGCACCGGCTGCGTCTGCGACGTGGGCTTTCAGAACCAGTCGAAGAACACCGTGCGCGAGCTGAAGCGCCGCATCTGCGAGGGCAAGCTGGGAGAGATCGAGCGCATTGCGACCATGGCCGAGTGGGTGCGCGCGGACAGCTACTACGAGCGGAACGGCTGGGCCGGGAAGATGGTCCACCAGGGCAAGTACTGCCTGGACGGCCCGACCAACAATGCCCTGGCGCATTACATGTTCAACTCGCTCTACTGGGCCACCCCGACCTGGGGGCACGTGGACACGCCGGCGCGCGTGCGAGGCGAGCTTTACCACGCGCACCCCATCGAGGGTGAGGATACCTCGGCGATCGTGGTGCAGACCGAAGGCGGCTGCCGCATCACCTACCTCACCACGCTCGCGGGCTGGGAGACGATGGGGCCGGTCAGTCACATCGAGGGGACGAAGGGAGTGGCCGACTGGAGTCACACCGAGGGCACCGTCATCAAGTACTCTGACGGCACGGAGGAAGTCATCGAGCCCGACGGGCAGCGCGAGCACGATGAGGTCTTCCGCAACGCGATCCGCTACCTCCGGGGCGTGGATGACGAGTTGAACGCGCCGATCGCGATGACGCGGCCGCATACGGTGGCGCTCAACGGCGCCTACGAGTCCGGCGCCCCGCCGCGCCAGATCCCTGGCGAATACGTCACGCGCGAGCCGAAGGATGACAGTACCTTCACCGGCATCAACGGCATCCGCGAGGTCCTCCAGGAGTGCTACCAGGAGCATCAGACCTTCAGCGAGGTCGGGGTGCCGTGGGCCTACGAGACCGACTGGTTCGACACGAGCGATTACCAGCGCTTCGAGATGGAGCTGTAGATGACCGACGAGGGGCTTGCGGAGGACATCGTCCATCCGCCGGGCGAGTTCCTGCCGGGCTCGAACATCGAGATCCTGAGCACCGAGATCAAGCGCGGTCGCGTCAACCACGCTCTCTTCGACTTCGACGGCACCATCTCCCTCATCCGCGAGGGATGGCAGCAGGTGATGGTACCGATGATGGTGGACGTTCTCGCCGCGCTGGGCACGGGGGAGACGCGCGAGCAACTCACGGCGCTCGTCACGGAATACGTTGATCGGCTCACCGGCAAGCAGACCATCTATCAGATGATCCAACTCGCCGAGGAGGTCCGTAAGCGCGATGGCGAGCCGCTCGACCCGCTGGCGTACAAGGATCAGTACCTGGAGTTGCTGTGGGAGCACATCGAACATCGCGTAGCCGGCCTGCGCGAGGGGAAGATTGATCCGGCCGAGCTGCGGGTGCCCGGCTCGCTGGCGATCCTGCGCAACCTCAAGGGCCGCGGCGTCAAGATGTACCTCGCCAGCGGCACCGACAGGGTTTACGTGATTGACGAGGCGCAGGCTGTCGGCGTCACGCCGTACTTCGAGGGCATCTACGGCGCGCTGGATGACTACCAGAGCTTCTCTAAGGCGATGGTCATCGAGATGATCATCGAGGAGAACGATCTGCACGGGCCGGAGCTGGTCGGGTTCGGCGACGGCTACGTCGAGATACAGAACGTCAAGGAGGTGGGCGGTATCGCCGTCGGCGCGGCCACGGATGAGGTCAGGCGCGAGGGCGTGGATGAGTGGAAGCGCAACCGCCTCATCACCGCCGGCGCCGACCTCGTCGTGCCCGACTTCAGGGAGCAGGAACGCCTGGTGGCCCATCTTTTCGCGGAGGAATGAGGCGGATGCCCCACGAGGCTTTCGACCGGTCGCGACTTGTCGTCAAGCCTCTCGCCGAGCGGGAGCACGACCTGGACCTCTCGGTTGTGATGGACCTCGACGCGCAGGTGCCGGCGATGGAGGACGACGAGCTCGGGCGGCTGGCCGAGAGGCTGGTCACGGCGCGCGAGCGCGATGCGCAGGTCATCCTGGCCATCGGCGCCCACGTCATCCGCGCCGGCGTGCAGCGCTTCATCATTGACCTGATGGAGCGCGGCGTCATCACTCACCTGGCGGGCAACGGGGCGGTCGCCATCCACGACTTCGAGTTCGCGCTCATCGGCGCGACGACGGAGTCGGTGGCCAGGTACGTTCGGACCGGAGAGTTCGGCCTCTGGCAGGAGACCGGGCGGCTGAACGACATCGCCGGCCGAGCCGCGCAGGAGGGCATCGGCTTCGGGGAGGCTGTGGGCAGGGAAGTATCTGAGGGCGACTTCCCGCACCGGGAGATCAGCGTGCTGGCAGCGGCCTACCGGCTGGGCGTGCCGGCGACCCTGCACGTGGGGATCGGTTACGACATCACGCACGAGCATGCCAACTGCGACGGCGCGGCACTGGGCGAGGCCTCGTACCGGGACTTCCTCGTGTTCGCGAGGTCGGTCGAAAACCTGGAGGGCGGCGCCTACCTGTGCCTGGGTAGCGCGGTCATGGGGCCCGAAGTCTACTTGAAGGCGCTCGCGATGGCACGCAACGTCGCCCGCCAGGAGGGCCGCGAGATCGCTCACTTCACCACCGCGGTCTTCGACCTGCTGGCCCTGCCCGGCGACTATCACGAGCAGCCGGTCAAGTCCGATCCGCAGTACTACTTCCGCCCGTGGAAGACGATCCTGGTGCGCACGGTGGCCGACGGCGGCGAGAGCTTCTACTTCCGGGCGGACCACGCGGTCTCAATGCCGAACCTCTGGCGGCTCGTTGTTGACCGCCTCTGAGACGGGTTGCCGCCGAGGGCAAGCCCTCGGCTGGAGAAGTGGGTGTCGCCACGCAGTACCGGCCGAGCACGGCCATTCCCTTCCCAGCGCAGGGCTTGCCCTGCGTGGGCGGGAGCACGACTTCGCCTTGGTCTGCCGGCAGGCGAGCCGCAGGACACTTGCAGTGACGCGCGGTGAGGCAGTGACGGCATGAAATCGGTGAGGCTGCGCGAGCTGCTTGACGGCTTCCGAGGCATCAGGCTCGCGGTCTTCGGGGACTTCTTCCTCGACAGATAC
>CBFDBV010000259.1:0-6963 GCA_965603135.1 uncultured bacterium | reverse complement strand
TGCCCCTTGCCCGCTGTTATCTCACTGTTGAGACCACCCGCAGGATCTCGTCGAGGTCCGTGGTGCCGCTCGTTGCCTTGTCCAGCGCGTCATCCGTCAGGGTTAGCATCCCGTTGGCGATCGCCGCCTCCTTGATCTGGTCCGCGGAGGCGCGCTTCACCACCAGCTCCCGTATCTCCTGGTTCATCGTCATTATCTCGAAGAGCCCGATCCGGCCGTAGTAGCCCGTGCCGCGACAGTTTGCGCAGCCCACGCCGTGGTAGAAGGTCACGTCCTGGTTCTCCGGCGCGTCGGGGTCGAAGCCCAGGCCCAGCAACTGGTCCCGGGGCGGCTCATAGGGCTCCTTGCACTCCTCGCACAGTTGCCGCGCCAGGCGTTGGGAGATCGAGGCAATGACTGAAGAGGCGATCAGGAACGGCTCCACGCCCATGTCCACCATCCGCGTAACCGTCGAGGGAGCGTCGTTCGTGTGCAGCGTACTGAGCACCAGGTGTCCGGTAAGCGCCGCCTGGATCGCGATCTCTGAGGTCTCCAGGTCCCGGATCTCACCCACCAGGATGATGTCGGGGTCCTGCCGCAGGAAGTACTTCAGGGCGATGGCGAAGGTCAGGCCCGCCTTCCGGTTCACGTGCACCTGGCTGATGCCATCGAGCTGATACTCGACCGGGTCCTCGATGGTGATGATGTTCGTCTCCACCGAGTTGATGCGGTTGAGAACGGAGTACTGCGTGGTAGTCTTGCCGCTGCCCGTCGGCCCGGTTGACAGTATCATCCCGTTGGGCTGCAATACCAGATGCTCGAGTTCCGCCAGCCCCGCCGCATTCAGCCCCAGCTTGCCCAACCCCATCTGCAGGGACTCTTTGTCCAGGATTCTCATAACGCCCTTCTCGCCCAGGGTCGTGGGGATGACCGAGACCCGCAGGTCGTAGTCCTTGCCCGCGTGTCGGATGTGTATGCGCCCGTCCTGCGGCACGCGGCGCTCGGCGATGTTCATGTTCGACATGATCTTGATGCGCGACAGCAGAGGCGCGTGTACGTACTTGGGCAGCCGCATCACCTCATGCAGCACCCCGTCTATCCGGTAGCGTACGCGCACGCCCTGCCGGTCCGGCTCCACGTGGACGTCGCTCGCGCGCTCCTGAATCGCTCGCTGGATCAGCACCTTGGCGATGCGGATGATCGGCGCCTCGTCTGCCACATCCGCGATCCGGTCGGTGTCTATACGGTCCTCGCCGGCGCTCTGCTGGTCCTCGTCCGCCCCCAGGATGCCGCTCTCCCGCACCGACTGGGCTAGCTGCTCCACGTCGGCCATCGCGAACTCCTGGCCGGCGTCCCCCACCGCGGCCGCCCCACCGCCCTTCGCACCGGACATCTCTCGATAGGCCTTCTCGATGGCCTTCTCGATGGCTTGCGGCGGCGCCAGCAGCGGCTCCACCGGCACCTGGAGCCTCATCTTCAGATCGTCCAGGGCGATCACGTCGGCTGGCTCCGCCATCGCCACGCGGATTGCCCCCTCCTCACCGCGGTCCACGGGGACCGCCACGTACCGCGTGGCCATCTCGCGACTGATCAGTCCTGCCACCGACGCGTCTACGCGCGTCTTCGTCAGATCGGCGTACGGCACGTTCAACTGCTCCGCGAGTGTCTCATAGAGCCCCTGCTCCTCCAGGAAGCCCAGGTCCACGAGAATCTCGCCGATACGTTGGGTGCTTTGCTTCTGGGTCTCCAGCGCCTGCTCGAGCTGCTCATCTGTGATGTGGCCCTTCGCGACCAGCATCTGCCCGATCAATCGTCTGCCGCGCGATCTTCGCATGCTCTCTACACCTCAACCCATATGACGTACAGGACGGTGTTGAGCGGTGACAGACTCAACCGCTAGGATTATATGCCACCCGCCGTCCTCTGTCAAGATCGGCTTCCCAGGCGGTTTGTTAAGACTTCGCGAACCCGCCCTCCCGGTGGTGCTTGCCGTTGTCGTTAGCCGTCGTTAGCTGCCGTTAAGTTAGCTCTCCCAGCAGCGCCCGCCGCATCGTCGCCACCGGCGGCCGCCGGCCGCTCCAGTGCTCCAGCGAGATCGCCCCCTGATGCACCAGCATCCCCGCGCCGTCCACGGTCCTCGCGCCGCGCGCAGCGGCCGCCCTCAGCAGCGTCGTCTGCAGCGGATTGTACGTGAGGTCCACCACTACTTGCCCTCTCCGTAACCATTCCTCTGGGATCACCGGGCCCTCGTCTACCTGGGGGAACATCCCGACCGGCGTGCAGTCCACTACCACATCCGCCTCACGCACGGCCGCCTCTGCCCGGCGCCCGGTCAGCCCGCCGGCCTCGATGTCGCTCAGGCCACCCCGCTCAGCCGCAAGCTGCGCGACCTCATCCGCCCTCTGCGCGGTGCGATTGAGCACCCTCAGCGCGCCGGCTCCCGCCCGCGCCACGGCGTATGCCACCGAGCGTGCCGCTCCTCCCGCTCCTATCAGCGCCACCCGCTTGCCCTCAACGCTGTGCCCCTTCTCTTCGAGCGACCGCAGAAAGCCCGGCCCGTCGGTGTTGTATCCGATGAGCCGGTCCTGGTCCCACACGATGGTGTTGACCGCCCCCAGGGCCTCGGCGGTCTCATCCACCGCGTCCAGGTGCTCGGTAACCGCCTGCTTATGCGGGATGGTCACGTTCAGCCCCACCAGCGAGAGCCCGCGCACCGCGCCCACCGCCTCGCCGACGCTCTCAGGCGGCACGGCGAAGGCGAGATACACCCAGTCGAGCCCCATCTCCCGCAGAGCGGCGTTATGCATTGCGGGCGACAGCGAGTGCTCGATCGGCCAGCCGATCACACCGACTGCTCGCGTGCTGGTACTGATCTTCACCCGCGCTCGCCTTCCTGGTGCGGTGTGCCTGTGCCGTCGCGTTATGGAGAGGCCGGCCCCCGCGCCGGCCTGTGTGCCGTGCCGTTTGCTGTTGTCGTTAGCCGTCGTTTGCTGTCGCTAGCCGTCGTTCGCCGTCGTTCGCTGCCGTTCTGGCATCAACCCGGCCCGCCGGACCCTCTCTGCACACAGCCGCTCGAGCACGCGCCCGACTCTGGTCGTGATGAACTCGCGCTTCCTGATGCGCTTCACCCAGATGGTGTGCATCCCCAGGCGGTTGCCTCCCAGCACATCGGCCAGGAGTTGGTCGCCCACCATCACGGTCTTCTCCGGGGCGGTGCCGGTCGCGCTCAATGCTCGGAGGAACCCCCGTCTCAGGGGTTTGCGCCCGATGCCCCAGGCCGAGACGCCCGGCAGGTCGAGCTTCTCCGCCAGGGCGCGCATCCTCTTCCCGCGCACCGAGTTCGACAGCAGGCACACGCGGAACTCCTGCTTGGCCTGCCGCACCCAGGCCTCTGTGGCTTCGTCCATCTCACAGCTCGCCCAGGGCGTCAGCGTATTGTCAACATCGAGGATCAGGCCCTCGAAGCCATGCTCCCGCAGCCTGGCGAGGTCTATGTCCGCGACCCTCTCGGCCAGCTCATCGGGCGCTAACAGTGCCAGCAACGTTCCCCTCCGCGTCACTGCGACCTCACCCGCCTGATGGCCGCCTGATGTTCCTCGTAGGTCTTCGAGAACACATGCTTGCCATCGGGCCTGGCGACGTAGTAGAGGGAGTCCGTCTCCGCCGGCGAGAGCGCCGCCAGCAGCGACTCCAGGCCCGGCGCGCAGATCGGACCCGGCGGCAGGCCTTTGTGCAGGTAGGTGTTGTACGGCGAGTCCACCTTCAGGTCCTCGTACAGCAGCCGCTCCCTGTGCGCGCCCAGGGCGTACTGGACGGTGGCGTCACACTGAAGCGGCATATCTCTGTTGAGCCGGTTCATCAGCACGCCGGCGATCGGCGGTCGCTCCTGGGCAACTCTCGCCTCCCTCTCCACCAGCGAGGCCAGCGTGATGATCTCGTGCAGCGACAGCTTCGAGGCGGCGATCCGCTGCTTGTTGGGCTTGACGAAGCGCTCGTTCAGCTCGCGCACCATCCGCGCCGCCATCGCCGACGGCTCGCTGCCCAGCTCGAAGTCATAGGTCTCCGGGAAGAGGTAGCCTTCGAGGCTATCGCCATCCAGCTTGAGCCCGTCGGGCCGCGACTGCTCCATCACTTGCGACGGCGTGGCTGCTTCCAGGAACTCGTCCGCGCTGGTCAGCCCGGCTTCGGCGATACGCTCGGCGATCTCCTCGATGCGCAGGCCCTCGGGGACGGTCACTCGTCGCACGGCCACCTCGCCCGCGGCCAGCTTGCGCGCGATCTGCGCCGCGTCCATCTCCGGCGACAGCTCGTACTGCCCGGCCCGCAGGCTTCCCGCCTCCCCGCTCAGGGAGAGCAGGACCTCGAAGGCTGCCGCGCTGCGTATCAGCCCGGCGGCTTCAAGCTGCCGCGCGATGACGCTGGCCCCGCTGCCCCGCTCTATCTCGACCAGCACCGGCTCTCCCGAGGTCGCCACCGGCCTCGTCGCGGCCCGGTACCATTGCACCAGCGCCGCTGCGCCGATGACGACGAGCGCTACCGCAACCACGATGAGCTTCAGACCACGCCTTCTCTGCATTGCTGTCAGCCGCTGGCCGCGGTCACACGCCGTATGGAGGGGCCGAATGAGGAAGGCGTCTTCCCGCGTGAGCGGGAAGGCGCAGGGGCCCCATCCGGCCCCTCCAATCCCGCCTGGGCGGGACCAAGGGCCCTTTGCGCTAATTTGATCTGATACGGAATTATGCAACTTCGCACTAATCGGATGTCGGATGTCGGTCCAGATACGCCTGGAGAATGAGGGTCGCCGCCACCTTGTCTACCTTCTCGCGCCTCGCCCGCCGGGACAGGTCAGCCTCCAGCATCGCTCGCTCGGCCACGGCCGTGGTCAGGCGCTCATCGCAGACGGTCACCGGCAGCTCGCCGGCCGCCCTCAGCTCCTCGACGAACTCCTGCACCTGGCGGGCGGCGGGCCCGACCTCACCGCGCAGCGTGATCGGCATCCCCACCACGATCCCCTCCGCGCCCAGCTCGCGCGCCCTGGCGACGACCGCGCCCGCTGCGTCTTCCACGTCGTCTCGATCAATGACGCCAACCGGCGTCGCGACCTTGCCCTCCGGGTCGCTGACAGCCAGCCCGATGCGCCGCTCGCCGGGGTCAACCCCAAGCAGCCTCATCGGACCTCGGACTTCAGACCTCTTCATCCGGCTAGCTGTCCCTCGAGTAGCTCAGGCGCGGCGGCGAGCGCTTCATCCAGCTTACTGACATCGCCGCCGCCGGCCTGCGCGAAGTTCGGCGCCCCTCCGCCTCCGCCGTCGGCCCGCTCAGCGACCGCCCTCACCAACTCGCCCGCATGTGCGCCCTCGCCGATCAACTGCTCATCCACCTTGCACACCAGCGCGACCTTGCCGCCGCCGTCGCCCCCGAGCACCACCACCCCATCGCTGAGCCTGTCCACGATCTCATCGGCCAGCGTCTTGAGCATATTGCGGTCGGCCCCCGGGACCTTGGCCGCCACCAGCTTCGCCGGCCCGACCTCACAGGCCGACGCGACAAGCTCCGGCACACTGACCTCCGCGCGCGCCTCCCTGGCCGCCTCCAGGTTCTTTTCGAGCTGGCGGATGCGCTCCTGCTGCGCCTCGACGCGCTCCGCCAGCTCCCCCATGGGACAGTTGAACTGATGGGACAGCTCGGCCAGCATCTCATCCGCGCGTCTGCCGTGAAGCACTGCGGCTATGCCCGTGACCGCCTCGATGCGTCGCGTGCCGGCCGCGATGCTGCTCTCGCCCAGTATCCGTAGGCTCCCGATCTCGCCGGTGCGATGGCAGTGCGTGCCCCCGCAAAGCTCGAAGCTGTCCTCCCCCACGCGCACGGTGCGCACCGTCTCTCCGTACTTCTCCCCGAAGAGCGCGATGGCCCCGCCCTCGATGGCATCCTCCAGCCTCGTCTGCCCGGTCTCCACCGCCAGGTCGCTCACGATCCAGCGGTTGACCTGGTCCTCGATGCGAGCCAGGGCCTCCGGCTCTATCATCTCGTGGTGCGAGAAGTCGAAGCGCAGCCGGTTCGGCGCCACCAGCGAGCCGGACTGCCGCACATGCTCCCCCAACTCCTGGCGCAGCGCGGCCTGAAGCAGGTGCGTGGCGGTGTGATGGCGCCTGATGGCATCGCGCCGCTCGCGGTCCACCGTCGCGGTCACACGCTGCCCAACCCGCAGCCCCCCGTGCACGAGCTTCCCCACGTGCAGCACGCTCTCGCCCAGCGGCTGAGCATCCGTCACCTCAAATGACGCACCCTCGCTCTCGATGGCTCCCGCGTCGCCGACCTGTCCACCGTGCTCGGCATAGAAGGGCGTCACGTCCAGGATCACCCCGCCCTCGTCGCCCTCCGCTAGCTCATCCACCGGCTTCTTATCCAAAACTAGGCCCGTGATCGTGGCCGTTGCAGAGGTGGTCGCATAGCCGCAAAACTCGCTTGGGCCGAACGCCGTGAGATCCGAGGGTACCCAATAGAGCGTGAGGCTACTGAGGGAGGGCCCCGACCGCTCCCGCTGGGCCTCCATCGCCGCCGCGAAGCCGGCCTCATCCACGGTCAGCCCCTTCTCGGCGGCTATCTCCATCGTCATCTCCTTCGGCAGGCCGAAGGTGTCGTAAAGCTTGAAGGCCTCCTGGCCCGGTATCTCGGTCTCGCCCTTCTCCTCCAACTGCCCGAGGAGCTCGTTCAGGCGCCCCATCCCGTGCCGGAGGGTATCTGCGAACCGCTCCTCTTCGCACCGCACAATGAGGACCCCGAAGTCCTTCGTCTCGTGCAGTTCGGGGTACGCTTCGCCCATCGCCTCGGCGACTGCCGGCAGCACCTTATGCAGGAAGGGCCCCCGCGCGCCCAGGTCGAGCGCGAACCGGTAGGCGCGCCTGATGAGCCGCCGCAGCACGTAGCCGGCTCCCTCATTGCTGGGCGCCACGCCATCGGCGGTGATCATCGCCGCCGCCCGGG
>CBFDBV010000258.1:0-6977 GCA_965603135.1 uncultured bacterium | reverse complement strand
TACGCTACCTTTCGCCATGAGACCGCGCGACCCATTTTCATGTTATCAGAGACGCGGAGAACGCAGAGAACGGCAACAGCATAGGTGGCTGGGCGGCTTTGCGGTGGGCGCGGGCCGGCCTCAGGCGGGCTCGACAGGTGGGGCACCTGTCCCACTATGCGCGCCTTCGTGCGGCCCCTCCATCATTCGGGCTTCTTGTACTCCACGCGCAGGCACAGGTCATGGAGGAGCGGGGCGGGGTCGGCGCTCTGCGCCAGCGTTACCTCGATGTCGTTGATGCCCCGCCTGATGAGGTCCGGGTTCGGTGTGTACTCGAGCCAGCCCTCGGCCAGCACGCCCCCCGCGACAGCCTCGCCGTTGAGTGTGACCGCGAGGTCATCGGCGCTTGCCAGGTTCTCGACCTGAAGGCGGAGCCTCAGGTCGGGCACAATGCCCTCGGCCTTTGCCTGCGCCAGGTCCTCGCCGACCAGTATGGGGATCGAGACGGTCTTGCCCTCGGCCAGCTTGACGGGTCGGTTCGGGCAGAGCGTCGGCAAGGTCCCGAACCGGTCGCCATCGCGTACCCAGGAGTTCGCGGCGTTGGGCCCCCTGGCAGTTGCCCAGTAGGTCTTGTCGAGTCCCGCGAGGGTCTCAGGGTCGCCGATCTCGCTCCAGAGCGAGGTCCGCGGGTTGAAGTAGTTGAAGAGGTAGATGCCATCCACGCCCTCGAGCCACGCGTTCATCGCCCGCGCGCGGTACGTTTCGCGGCTGTTGGCGCCCTTGCGAGCCTTGATGCGTGACTCGCTGAGGCCTGCATACACCGGCACGCCGTAGCTGTGTCCCAGCTCAACCGTCTCCGACCAGGGCCGCAGGCGGAAGTACCCGCTCGCCACCAGGATGTCCACCAGGTCCTCGGCCAGCCATCGCTCCCAGTCCAGGCCGATGATCTTCGCGTGCTCGACGGAATCGGGCACGCGCACGGCGATGAGCAGCGGACGCCCGCGCCGCGCGGCCACGTCCTCGGTCATCGCCCGGACGCGCCGCAGCAGGGCGGTCATCTTGCCCAGATCGCTCTCGCTGGCCTGGCCCTCCTGGGCGTGGCTCCTGAAGTACGTGAGGTGGCGGAAGAAGTCCAGCTCGATGCCGTCAAGCTCGTAGCGCTCGCAGACATCCTGGATGATGCGGAAGGCGCGCTCGCGCACCTCGGGGCGGCCGTAGTCAACCGCGGCCCAGGAGCGGCTGCTGGGGACGCCGGGCAGGCGCTCGCCTTTCGTGCCCACCAGGAACTCCGGATGGTCGCGCTTGAACTGCGGGAAGAGCTCCGGGTAGAAGAGGTCCCCGTCCTTGAGCGCGCCGTCATGGACGTCGTTCATACGCATGGACCAGAAGATCTCTATGTCTTTGGCCTTGCAGAAGTCCACCATCACCTGGAGCGGGTCGGTGCCCTGGTCAATGAGGTCGGCGGTGATGTTCTTGCTGAAGATGCGCTCTTTGGTCGTGAAGACCTCGGCGACCTGGCTGTTATGCGTGAACTGACCGAACCCGGCGCTCCAGGGGCAGTAGAAGATGGTGTCACACTGCGTGCCGACCAGGGGCGTGGTGCGCTTGCTGAGCAGCTCCTCGACCGTCGGCTCCTCGCACTGATAGACGGCGTCATTGCCGTCGTTGTTGAAGATGATGCGTCGCTGCCGGTGTGCCGCTTCCTTTCGCATCTCTCTCATGGCACTGTCGCCCCTCTCCTTCTCAGCAGTCTGCGTCCGCACGGCGCTCACTGAAACGAGCAAGGTCAGCAGCACGGCCCCGAAAAGCACTCTCGTTGCGGGCATGGCGAGGATCAGCCCCCGAGAACAGCCAGGATAGGCTTGCGGTTCCGCGCGCCCGTTGCCGCGGCCCGGAACCATCAGTTACCGCCGAAGGAGCGGAATGACCCGACCGGTTCGGTCCATGTACGAACGGTACTGCTGCCCGAAGTGATCGAGCATCATCCGTTCCTCGCGCGGAACGCGGAGCAGGTACAGGGGAGCGAAAGCCACGAGACTGGCGAAGCCCGCGACCCAGTTGTGCAGCAGCAACGCCTGACCGATCGCCCACAGCCCGTGCGCAGCATACATCGGATGGCGCACTGAGCAGAAGACTCCGTGGCTCACGAGCGCGTGTCCTTCCGTGATCTCCAGCCCCGGCGACCAGTTGCGCCCAAGGTCAGCGTGTGACCGCCACAGCAGCCACACCCCGGGGACATAGATGGCAGCGCCAACCAGGCCAGCCCATACGGGCAAGTGATAATCCGCGAAGGCCAGCCACGGCGTTAGCACATAGAGGACGGCGACGACCTGCGCTGCCCCCCAGAGGAACATCAGCAAGGATACTGCGAGCCCTTCCTTCCACGCGTGCTCGATCTTGCTGCGTCTGTATCTTACCCCGTACCGTGCCCGGATCGCCGATGCCGCAATCAGGCCGATGAGGTAGATGCCGCCGAATACGCCCTCAGGCACAACTGGACCTCCCGCTTTCCTTGTGGTGAGGCCGCCTGTTCGACGGGGCAGTCAGAGTTCGCCGATGAGGTGCGCGGCTATGAAGTCCGCCACGAGCTGGGTCATCGTCCCGAGCGTTCCGGCGGCGACAAAGAAATGGTCCGCGCCCTCCAGCGGCACGACTTGGGCATCCTTGCCGAAGTGCGTGACGATGCGTAGCACCTCGGTGACGCTGCTGTACTGGTCCTCGGTGCCGGTGACGAAGAGCATCTTCGCGCGCACATCCGCCACGTAGGCGAAGTCCTCGGGATTGACCTGCTCGAGGCCGGTGGGGAAGCCGACGCCGGCATACGCGGGCAGGTCGGCGACGCGAGCGGCGGCCTTCAGTCCCATCTCGGCGCCGAACGAATACCCCACGATGCCGCAGCGCTGGGCGTCCACCTGAGGGCGCGCGCGCAGTTCCGCCAGCGCGCCGAGCACATCGTTAACCTCGCCGATGCCCTCGTCGAACTGCCCCTGCGACCCGCCGACCCCGCGGAAGTTGAAGCGCAAGGTCGCGATGCCCATGTCCACCAGCCTGTCGCGGAGAGCCCTGACGATGACGTTCTCCATCGTGCCGCCCATCTGCGGGTTCGGGTGGCAGATGACCACGCCCGGCACCTTGGCCTCGGCGCTCGGGCGATGCGGCAGGCACAGCTCCCCCTGGAGGATGATGCCCTCGTCGCCCTCGGCTGCGAAGCTGAGCAGCTCCACGTGCCGGGGCACGGGGTCCGCGCCATGCGCCGCGAGCGCGGTCAGGCTCGTTAAGGTCAGCATCATCGCCCATCCCTTCATCATTGCCACCGGGCCTCATTCGTCGCGCTGAACGCGCCGGGCTTCGGTCGGGATCGCCGCCGGCCTGCTGGTCGCGCCCAGCGCCAGGAGCGGCAAGTACTCCCGCGCCAGCCTCTCGTTGTAGTTGAAGATCACGAAGCCCTCGCAGCCCAGCTTGCGGGCGATCTGAATCTCGTCCAGCACGCCCTGCGGGTCAATCCGGGAGTCAGTGTCCGCGAAGGGCCCGATGCCCGCCGCGACGGGGGCTTTGTCACCCGCCCAGCGCTCCTGCTTCTCGAGCCAGCCCGCGAACTTCTCCAGGTCGCCAGTGTAATTCATCGGGCAGACGAAGTCCACCAGGTCCTCGTCAATCCAGGCCTTCCAGTCCTGGCCAAAGGTGTCGCGGTGGGACTCCCAGTTAATGAACACGGCGGCCGAGAGCGCGCAACCGGGCGCTTCGTCCTTGAGCTTCTGTCTCACCGTGCGCAGGAGGCTGGTCAGCTTCTCGCGGCGCCACTGGAAGAACTCCTGGCGCAGAGCGCCGTGAAGGACCTCGTGCGGCCAGTTGGGGACCTTGATGCCGGTCTCGGCCTCGAAGCGCTCGTGGCAGGTCGCGCATACGCACTGGTCCTTCCAGGCGTAGCGCAGATAGTCGAACTGCACGCCGTCAACGTGGTATTCGGTCGCCAGCTCCAGGACGGTCTGAAGGATGCGGAGGCGGTTCTTGTGATTTGAGGGACAGAGCCAGTTGCGGCTGCTGCCACCGGGCGAGCGGGCCATGCGGCCCTGCTGCTTGAGGGCGGCGCGGAGCTCGTTGGTCGCGCCCATCGCGAAGAAGCCCAGCACGCGGGGATGCACCTGGACGCCGTACTGCTTGCCCCAGCGCACCATCTCGGCCAGCGGGTCGCCATCCACGCCGTCGCGGCACTCCGGCAGCACGCTGCTGGGATAGTAAGCCGCCGCGCCGCTGGCAACATAGGGGAAGACCGCGTTGAGGTTCGCCTCGCCCAGGTTGCGCAGGGCCTGCTCCCAGCCGCCTTCCACGCGGTCGCAGGCCCAGACGCCCCTGAGTTCGACGGCGGGCGAGGGGTAGCTGCGCCACCAGGCGCGCTGGGCCAGCCGCCGCGCGCGTCGCGGGGCCTCGATGGCGGCATCCTGCTCGCCGCGCGCCAGCAAGTCAGGCACGCCGGCAAGCAGCGCGAGCGCCTCCTGCACGTCGGCCTTCGCGCCGGCCAGGTGGTTGCTCTCAGTCTTGAGCAGGGCCGCGTTGATGTCGGCCAACGAGTCATACCTGCCCGCCGGGCCGATCTCGCGCGGGTCCGTCGGCGCAAGCGCGGGCCAGAGTTCAGGCGCGAAGTGCCCGACCAAGGCGCGCAGCAGCCGCGCGGTCTCCTGCTTGTGCTCGGCCTGCGGCGAGCTGCTCACGAGCGCGCCCCGGTCAGAGAGCATAACGCCGACGTGGGGGGAGAGTTGGCCGCTGACGGTGCGCCACCTGCCCAGGATTTCGCCGTCGCCGGTGGGCTGAAGGTCACGAAGCATCCTGGCATCCTGGCGGATGGTTGCCGGCAAGCCCGCGATCGCGCCCGGCGTGAAATCGAGGCTGAAGAACTGCCCCGGGACCATCTCCTTGGTGACCGGGCCCAGGGCGACGCCCAGCTCGGCGGCCAGCTCGTCGCGCGTCGTGAAGAAGACGATGAGATGCGCGGGCCTCTTTAGGAAGGCGCGCAGGTGGTGAAGCTCCTCGTCGCTGATGGCGCGGCTGTAAGGGAGGATGGCGACGGGCACATCGGGCAGGCCGAAGCCCTCGACCTCGGTGTCCGTGGTCTCCTGATAGGGGATGCCGGCGGCAGCGAGTGCGGCGAGGATGGCATCCTTACGCTCGGCGCTTAGCTTCGCGACCTCAGGGCCGCCGGCGCCGAGCAGATTGCCCTCGACCACCGCGACCGTCGGCGGCTCTGAGGCGTGCGCCGCACCGGTCAGCGCGAGCAGACCGAGCAGCAAGGCGCCAGCCACCGCGCCGCGATGCACCATCACATCCGCTCCGGTGCGCTAACGCGCAGGATGCCCAGGAGATTGCTCAGCACGATCTGCGTGCCGCGAACGAGCGCCAGGCGCGCCGCGGACAGCTCCGGCTCGGCCTCCTCGAGCACGCGGCAGGTGCCGTAGAACTGGTGGAAGGTCGCGGCAAGCTCGCGTGCGAAGTGCGTGAGGCGGTGCGGCGCGCGGTCGGCGGCAGCCGCGCTCACCTCGCCCGGGTAGTCGGCGATCGCCCTGAGCAGCCGCGCCTCGTCGGGGTGGGCGAGCAACGCGAAGTCGGCCTCGGCCAGCTTGCCGGTGTCGAAGCCGCGCGCCTGGGCCTCGCGCTGGATGCTGCAAATGCGCGCGTGAGCGTACTGCACGTAGTAGACCGGGTTCTCCTCGCTCTGCTCTCGCGCGAGGTCGAGGTCGAAGTCCAGGTGGGAGTCAATGCTGCGCGAGAGCAGGAAGAAGCGGGTGACGTCGGTGCCGACATCGTCGAGCAGCTCGCCAAGGGTCACGATCTGCCCCGTGCGCTTGGACATCCGCACGGGCTCGCCGCCCTCCGTCAGCCGCACGATCTGATGGATGACGAACTCGGTGTGCTCGGGCTCGGCGCCCATGGCCGCCAGGCCGGCCTGAAGGCTGGGCACCTGGGCCGCGTGGTCCGGGCCCCAGACGTAGATGACCAGGTCGAAGCCGCGCGCGAACTTGTCCTCCGCGTAGGCGAGGTCGGTCATCAGATAGGTGGTCGCCCCCGTGCCTCGCACGAGCACGCGGTCCTCCTCGTCGCCGAAGTCGGCGGTGCGCAGCCAGGTCGCGCCCTCCCTCTCGTACAGCACGCCGCGCTCTTTCAGGTCGGCCAGCTTGCGCTCGATTGCGCCCTCCTCGAACAGCTCGCGCTCGCTGAACCACACGTCGAACCCGATGCCCAGGCGCTCGCAGTCCTGGGCGATGCTCGCGAGCACCAGCTCCTCGGCCAACATCGCGAACTGATAGGCGCTCTCGTCATCGGTCGGGATCTCGCCCAACCTCTCGCCCTGCTGCTCGATGAGCTGCGCGGCGAACTCCTTGACGTAGTCGCCCATGTAGCCGTCCTCGGGCATCTTGAAGTCAAGGCCGAGCTGCTCGCGCACGCGCGCCTGGACGGAGGCGCCGAAGAGGCGGAACTGCGTGTTGTCAGGGCCGTCGTTGACGAGGTACTCGCGCTCGACCTCGTGGCCGGTCGCCTCCAGGAGGTTCGCCAGCGCGTCGCCGTAGGGCCCCGCGCGGGCGTTGCCGATGTGCAGCGGGCCGACGGGGTTCGCGCTGATGAACTCGACCTGGACCTTGCGGCCCGCGCCTTCATCGCTGGTGCCGTAGGCTTCGCCGGCCACGAGGCAGTCGTGGAGCACCTGGTGCATCCAGGAGGGGCTGAGGTAGAAGTTGATGAAGCCGGGCCCGGCGATCTCGACGCGCTCCACGAGGTCGGTCTCCGGCAGGTGGCCGATGAGCACCTCAGCGACGTGGCGCGGTGGCTGACCGACCTGGCTGCTGATGGTGAGCGCGAGGTTCGTGGAGAAGTCGCCCAGCTTCGGGTCCGGGGGGCGCTCTAGCCGTATCTCGGGGTCGCACGGGGGCAGCTCTCCGGCCGCCTGGGAGGCCTCCAGCGCGCGCTTGAGCATCTCGACGAGCTTGTCCTCGACCATCTCGCCTCCT
>CBFDBV010000257.1:0-7021 GCA_965603135.1 uncultured bacterium | reverse complement strand
ACTTCGTGGACAAGCTCTTCCCGGCGCAGGAGGACCGCTTCATGAGCGCCGAGGAGCGCAGGCTGCTGGCCGCTGTGCGTGGCTGGGCGACCGATCCCCGGCTCCAACGGCACAACAGCTTTGTGCTGATGGTCGCGGAGGCGCTGGCCGATGTCCACGAGGACCTTTACACGCGCGGCGGCGGCACCAAGGTGGTCGAGATTCCCTTCCCAGACGAGGCCGAGAGGCTTCGGTTCGCCAACCACGTGCTGCGAGGCGCCGCCGAGGGGAACGCGGCACCGCTCACCGAAGGCGACCTCGCGATCTCCCCTCCGGTCCTGGCCCAGACCAGCAACGGTCTGACGCTTATGCAGATAGGCGCGATGCTGCGCTCGGCGCACGCGCAGGGCGAGGCGCTGGGCCTGGCTGAGGTCTCCTCCTGGAAGCGGGATGCCATCGAGGCGGAGATCGGTGACCTGGTGGAGTTCACCGACTCTCGCCTGGGGCTGGATGCCGTCGCGGGCGTTGACCGACAGAAGCAGCTTCTGCTGGACACCGTGCGCGCGCTGGAGCGGGGACGGGCCGAGCTGGTCCCCAAGGGCATCCTGCTCATCGGCCCGCCCGGGTGCGGGAAGACCTTCTGTATGCAGTGCTTCGCCCGCGATTGCGGCATCCCGTTCGTGCAACTCCGCAACATCTTCAGCAAGTACGTAGGCTCCACCGAGGCGAACCTGGAGAAGCTGTTCCACTACCTGGTGGCGCTCGCTCCCATCTTCGTCTTCATTGACGAGTTCGATCAGAGCTACGGCCGCCGCGTCACGAGCGACACCGACAGCGGCGTGTCACGGCGCGTGTTCGGGATGTTCAACAACTTCCTCTCCGAGGACGCGCATCAGGGCAAGATCATCTTCGGCGCTGCCACGAACCGCCCGGACCTCATTGATCACTCCACCATGCGCGCGGGCCGCTTTGACATGAAGATCCCCTTCCTGCTGCCCGACGAGGCCGCGCGCGAGGCCATCCTGCGCGTCACCTTCAAGAACCTGCAAGTGCGCTTCGAGGACGGCGACCTCACTGACATCGTAGCGGGGACTGCCAGCTATTCGGGGGCTGACCTGACGGAGCTGGTGAGGATCGCGCAGCGGCACGCGTTCTCGCAAGCGCGCGAGCAGGTGACGGTGGCGGACCTCAGCTTCGCGGTGGACGACTACATCGCCCCTGCCATGTCGCGGGGGGACGAGATACGGATGATGGAGCTGCTGGCGGTCGCGAATACGACCTCTCGCGCCCTGCTGCCGCCCGAGTACGTCGAGGCGCTCGCGAACGGCCGGCTGCACGAGGATATGCAGGAGCTGAGGCTGCGGCTGGGGTGGTAGCGCCATGGTGTTGGTCGAGCCCCTCACCCACCGGAGGCGACCCCAGATGTGCCACTTCGCGTGTGCCGTGGCGCTGCTTGCCTGCCTGACGATGTCCGTCGTTGCCGATGGCGAGACCAGACGCGACGTGTTCGTGCGCTTCGGCGCTCCCCCGGGCGGCGACGGCAGCCGCGAGCAGCCCTATTCGAGCCTGCAGGACTGCGTGGATCGCCATGACGCGGACTGGGGGCAGGTCTTCCTCATGCCGGGCGTGTACGAGGAAGACGTGGACGTTCACCGCGGGCGCTTCTGGTTCTTTCCGGCGCAGCAGTACGGCGTCGAGCTACGTGGCTCCATCGCCATCCGGCGCCCCGGCACTAAGCTCCGCGGCCTCGACATCCGCAGCGATGGCAACGGCATCATCCTCGCTGAGGGCGCCACGGACGTCGAGGTCCAGCATTGCCGCATCTTCGCTGTCGGTGACGACTGCGCGGCGATTCTGGTTGATGCCCCCGGTGGCCTGTCGGGGCTGATCGGGGGCAACGTGGTTGACCTGCGCGACAGCGAGGGGACCGCACGAGTAGGCATCCGCGTCCGCGTGCATGAGGGCACGACCGGTCTGCGACTTGACCACAACCGTATCGCCGGCTGCGACACCGGCGTGGTCTTCGAGCGCGGCGAGGACGTGACCGAAGAGCGCAACATGGTCAGCGGCTGCGAGCTGCTTGACAACGCCGTGGGCCTGCGCATCGCCGCCCCGGGGGTCCGCGCTGACTGGAGCCAGTTCCGCAACAACTCCGCGGCGGGAGTGGAGGTCCTCGCCGGTCCGACCACGGTAAGGGGCTGCAGGTTCGAGGCGAACGGCGCAGGCATTCTCACTCGCGCGGCCGACGTTCGTCTGGAGAGCAATGTCCTCCTGGGCAGCGCACCTGCGGTCCGTGTTCTGGGAGGGCAGGCGAGCCTGGTGCACAACACGGTGCACGCGGTCGGCGGGCAGGAGCCTCTGATCGCGATTGCCGAGGGTGCATCGGCGGCGCTGAGCTTCAACATCCTGTCGGGGCCGGGGGAACTGCTTGAGGTGTCCGGCACTGCCACCGCCACGCGCAACCTGTTCAGTCACCAGACCCCCGGCGCTGGCGCAGACCCGGATCCGATCTTCGGCGCTCCGGGCTTTGTGGGTGTCGCGTCAGGCGACCTCCACTTGGCCGACGACAGCCCGGCGCGCGGCTCGGCGACGGGCTCCGAGGCGCTTGCGGACGCGGACGGCATTGGCCGGCCGGGCGGCGAGCAGCCCTGCGTGGGCGCGTATGAGGCCCCGGGGAAGCGCGAGGGCGCCGAGTACTTCGTGAGGCCGGGCGCGCAGGACGGCGACGGCTCGCACGAGCGCCCCTTCGGCACGGTCGCGAGCGCACTCGAGGGGGCGCTCCCGGCCGACACCATCACGCTCGCTCCCGGTGACTACTCAGAGTCGGTGACCATCGAGCGCTCGGGCGCGCCCGGGGCGCCCCTGCTCATCCGCTCCGCACAGCCACGCGCGGCGGTCTTCCGCGACAGTACCTGGACGCTCAACGAATGCTCGCACGTGCGCATCGAGGGGCTGAGCTTCGTTGACTGCGCCCGCGGCTTCGCGCTGGGGCCCTACGTGCGCGATTGCGAGCTTGTGGGCAACAGCATCGTGCGGGAGCCCAAGGGCGGCGGGGCGATCTCAGTCTACGGCCCCGGGGCAAGTGGCAATCTGTTCGAGGGCAACGTCATCGCCCTGAACCACGGCGGCGTGGGCCTGCAGATCAACTGCCAGCGTTTCAACTGGCGCCAGACACTGCGCGGCAATGACATCAGCGGCTGCTATTACGGGGTGCAGTCCGGTGGCGGCTCCTACCCCACCGCACCGCCCGGTTACCACGTGGTAGAGGACAACGACCTGCACCACAACTGGAAGGACGGCTACCACTCGAAGACTACGGACAACATCCTGCGTGGTAACGACATCCACCACAACGCGTCCTCGGGGATCACGACCCGCTACGGCGCGCGCAACGTCATCTTCGGCAACCGGGTCCACGATAACGGCTCGCACGGCATGCGCCTGCACTCGCCCTCGCACTTCGTCGCGAACAACCTGGTCTACGCTAACGGCCGCGCCGGGATCTACCTCTCCTCGTGGCCCGGCGGCATGGACGGCGAATTCCCTCACAACTTCGAGCCCTTCTACGAGCCCCCGCACGAGGTGTGGATCGCGCACAACTCAGTCTACGGCAACGCCCGTTCCCCGATCTCTGGAGACAGCGGCAGCCGCTTTATGCTCCTGCGCAACATCCTCGTGGGCAGCGGCGATGACCAGGTGGCCGCGGTCCTGCTCGGCCCCAGCGCAGCCATCCGTCAGGCCGAGGGCAACATCTACTGGGGGTGCCGCCCGCCGCTGCTGCGCGAGTATGAGGGAGGCGTCTACGAACGCGTGGCCGACCCGGGCTTCCTCGACCCTGGGGCCGGTGACTTCCGTCTCGCGCCAGACAGCCCGGCGCGACAGCTCCCGGACTTCGCCGACGCGCTGTCCTCATTCGTGGGGCTATGCGGGGGGCGTGTGCCCGCTCACGCGGGCAGCGACCTGGGGCCGCCCGAGGACTGAGCCGTCCGGCAGAGCAGATGCGGACGAGGCCCGCCCCGTAGGGGCAGGCCTCCTGACTCAGTCTGCGGACGCCGGGCGCGCGCCACAACCCTCAGTCGAGCGGCAACTCCACTACCTCATCGTTGTCCGCCGAGCGATACATCGCCAGCGCGATCTCCAGCGAATGCCTCGCGCTCGCGGCCGTCGCCCTCGGCTGCCGGTCCTCTGCGATGGCGTCAATCATGTCCTCGATGAGCCACTGATGCTCGAAGTGGGCGAAGTCGGCCGCGCCGCCGGCGGCGGTGGCCTGCACTTCGGTCCCGATCGCGCGGATGTCGTCGTCATCGGCCCGCTCATCGCGGAATCGCCAGGTGTCTATCCGCTCGCCCTGCATGATGGCGGTGCCGTCTTCGCCGTTGATCTCGACGCGCACGTCGGTCCCCGGCCACAAAGCGGTTGACGCCTCGACCAGCCCCTCCGCCCCACTCTCGAACTCCAGGAAGGCCTTGAGCGTGTCCTCGAGCTGGACCTCGGGGTGCGCCAGGTTCGTCATGCGCGCCTCGACTCTGCGCACCGGCCCCAGCAGGTGATGCAGCAGGTCTATGTAGTGGAAGGCGTGCTGGATGGTGACGCCGGCGCCCTGGTCGCGCTTGCTGCGCCAGTCGTCCATCAAGTAGTACTCCGTGTCGCGGAACCACTTCATATACACGTCGCCCTCGAGCAAGCGCCCGAAGCGGCCGGACTCGATGGCGGCCCTCATCGCCTCGATGGCCCTGCGGAAGCGCACCTGGAGGCAGATGGCGAGCTTGCGGCCGGCCTTCTCCGCCGCCGCGATCATCGCATCGGTCTTCTCCAGCGCCATCTCCGGTGGCTTCTCGACGATCACGTGCTTGCCCGCCTCGAGCGCCGGAACGGCGAACTGCGCGTGATAGGCGTTGGGCGTGAGGACGTTGATGACATCAATGCGCTCGTCGTCAAGTAGCGCCTCGAAGCCGGCGGCCTTCTCTCCGCCCCATTCAGCCACGAACTTGGAGAGGCGCTCTTCATCGAGGTCGGCGGCGGCGATCAGCTCGGCCCTCTCCGATGTGGTGATCGCCGCCCCGTGGAACTGCGAGACGAGCCCGCAGCCGACGATTCCGAAGCTTAGTCTCTCATCAGACATCCATCTGTCCTCCCCGTGATCAGCACGGCAAGGTCCCCTCGGCCGGCACACGGTTCCACGCAGGGCAGGCGCAGAACGCCTCGGCCGCATTGCAGCCACAGTGAGAGCCGAGCACGATCGCCTGCGCCCGATGAAGCTCCACGAGGTCTATCCTGTCGTGGTCACGCAGGAAAGCTACCTGGCTCTCGTAACACGCCGCCGCCTCAAGCTTCCTCTCAAGGTGCGCAGTTATGTCCACGTAACGATTCGGCACCATCGGCGTGCCGACCGGACACATGTAATAGACTACGGGGATGCGGCTCATCGGCTGGAGGCCCAGAGGCCGCGCGTAGTTGGGGTTGCTCGCCGAGTAACTCTCCGCGTACGGAAGGTGCGAGGCGATCCAGTGGTGTTCGTGATAGTCGAACTGCCCCAGCGGCGGGCCCGGGTGCAGTATGAGACAGTCCGGGTCAACCTCGCACAGTATGCGGAAGATCTTCTGGCGCGCCTCCGCCTGGGCCTCGGGCGTGGGGAAGTCCTCCTCGTTGATGTCCAGCCATCGCGTCTCGCAGCCAATGACCTCGCACGAGGCCTCAAACTCCGACCTCGCGATCTGCTTGCGCTCCTCCTCTTCCTTGTCGAACAGCCCACCCCGGCTGCCATTTGTGATGCAGGCCACGACGGCGCGGTGCCCGCCCTCCAGCAGGCGCGCCAGGGTCCCGCCGATGTTTATCTCATCATCGCGATGCGCCATGAACGCGAGGTAGGTTGCCATGCGTCGCCGCTCCTTGTCGTTTGCCGTGAGGAGGGGCCGGACTACTGTCCGGCCCAGTCGTTGTTATCCCATTCCCACGTGTTTCGCGTCTCCCGCGGCCCATCGGTCGCCGCATTGTGGCCGCATCGCAGCGGGGCGTGACTCTCCCTCAGGCCGGACAGTGGTCCGGCCTCTCCAGGACGCTTCGCGTCCTAACGACTAACGGCACACTCACCCCTCCCACCGCACACGCCAAGGAGCTGTCCCCGTTCATGGAATCAGAACCGCCTTCAGCGCCCGCAGGTTCTCCACGTCGTCGAAGACCTGCTCCCACCTCTCCAGCGGCTCCCGATGCGTGATGAGCGCCTCCACGTCAATCCTGCCCTTCTCGATGAGGCTGATGGTGCGGTCCCAGCTAGTGTAGCTGGTCGAGAGGTTGAAGTAGATGTCGCAGGCCTTGAAGATGGCCGCATCCCAGGTGAAGCGGATGTCGTCCTTGCCGGTCATGCCGATGACCGTGATGCGGCCCTTCTTGCGCACCAGCTCCACCGCCTGGTTGATCGCCGGCTCGGCGCCGGAGGCTTCCACGACCAGGTCCGCCCCGCGCCCGTTCGTCAGCTCCAGGCAGCGCTCGATCGGGTCGGTCTCCGCCAGGTTGATGACGTGGTCTATGCCAACCTGCTCGGCGACGGGCAGGCGCATCTGCGCGTCGGCGGGCGTGCCAATGATCATCACCTCGCGCGCACCGCCGGCCTGCGCGACCTCGGCCGCCAGCAGCCCGATCGGCCCCGGTCCCAGCACCACCACGAAGTCCTGTGGCTCGACCGGGCCGCGCTCCAGGACATCGTGGACGGTGTTGGCGGTCGGCTCCACCAACGCGCCCGCGTCGAAGCTCACGCTGTCCGGCAGGCGATGCAGGAGCTTGGCGGGCATCACCAGGTACTTCGCGAAGGCCCCGTCAATGCCCCACCCGGGGGAGCGCTTGTGCGGGCAGACCTGAATATGCCCCTGCCGACAGAGCCAGCACTTGCCGCAGGCGAGCGTATGCGGCTCGGAGACGACGCGGTCGCCGATCTCCCAGTCCTCGACGCCCTCGCCAAGCTCCGCAATGAGGCCCGAGAACTCGTGGCCGAGCGTCACGGGCGGCCAGTACGGGAAGGCGTCATGCTTGATGTGAATGTCGGTGC
>CBFDBV010000256.1:0-7030 GCA_965603135.1 uncultured bacterium | reverse complement strand
CTGAGGTGAAGAGGCTCATCGCCGAGGTCGGGAAGGATGGCGGATACATCCTGGCCCCCGCGCACTCGATCCCCGGCGATGCCAGGCCGGAGAACATCATGGCCCTCATCGAGACGGCCAACGATCAGTAGCAGCCCCTCGGATGGCTCGGCTGGCCGGTCCCTCACCAAGCGCTCTTCCGCCTGCCTGGCCCCGACGCATCGCGGCTCCCTCGTGGCAGGAAGGTAGCCTGCCGGCAGGGAAGATAGGTCCGAACGAACGCGGCTCCGCAACGCCGGATGCGTGGCAGGAGGGATTTGCAGTGTCCCAGCGCAACGCGCGTGACTTCGTCCGGTGTCCTGCTCTGGTCGTTACGGGGCTGGCCCTCGTGCTCTCGCTTCCCGCTGGCGCTCAGGAGAACCTGGTCGCAAATCCGGGCTTCGAGCAGGACGAGGACGGGAACGGGATGCCCGACCGCTGGAGCTTCTCGTGGAAGAAGACGAAGCAGGGCGACACCGATGATATGGACCGCCAGGAGCCCGATTGGGCCTGGGATGACGCGGACTTCCACGATGGGGCCCGCAGCGTGCGGGTCGGCGTCCAGCGGTCGCAGGATGACGGCGTCTGGACCCAGGACGGCATCATCTTGCCCGAGGGCGTGAAGATCTTCCGCCTGAGCGGCTGGTTCAAGGTCGAGAGCGCGGACAGTGGGACCGCAGACCTGGCCGTGGTCTTCCAGGGCGAGGACAACAGGTGGCTGGGCGCTGACTACGCGTGCATCCACCTGGCGCAGGACACGCCGTGGAAGCGCTTGGTGGGCCTGTTCAAGTCGCCGGAGGGGACGCACCACCTGCGGCTGCGCTTCTGGGTCAACTTCCGGCGCAAGGGCCCCATCACCGCCTGGGCGGACGATGTGAGCATTGAACCGACGGAGCTGGAGGAGCTGCCGCCCTTGACACATCTTGACCCGACGCCGATGCCTGAGCTGTCCGCCGAGGACCGCGAGCGCGGCTTTGTGCCCTTCGCGGCCAACTACCTCGACGTGCTGATGCCGGCGATCGTGCCGACCGCCGAGCAGCTCGACGCGTCCCTGGCCGTCTTCGCTGCGCCCGGCGAGCGGGAGCCTGTCAGCTTCGCCGTGCGTGCGCTGCGCGACATCAAGGGCCTGTCCGCCTCGATCTCCCCGCTCAAGGGAGACAAGGGCGGTGTGCTCAGTGACGCCGTGCAGACGGGCGTGGTGCGCTGCATCGTGCGCAAGGTCCATCCGCGCACGAGCGACATGCTGCTGTTGCCCGCCTTCATCGAGCCGATGCACCCCGTTGACGTGCCGGCGGACACCTCGCAGTGGTACTGGTTCACCGCTCACGTGCCCGAGGACGCGGCCCCCGACATCTACCGCGGCACCATCACCGTGTCTGCCGAGGGCGCCAGCGTCGAGATCCCGGTGCAGCTTGAGGTTCTGCCCATCGAGCTGATGCAGCCCCCGGGCATCTCGTGGGGGATGTACGACTACGTGCGCACGTACTCGGACGCCGCCGATGCGCTGGAGGAGAAATGGCGCGACCAGGCCGAGCACGGGATGACCAGCGTGGGCCTGTGCGGGAACCTGGGCGCTGAGATGGAGATGCGCGGCGGGCGGGGCAATGGCGGTGGGAACCGCCCACTTGCGGGCGGCGGGGAGGTCGTCGTGGCGTGGACCGGGGAGACCGACTTCGAGCGCGCGATGGCCGCGTACCAGGCCGCCGGCTTCACTGAGCCGGTGCAGTGGCTGATGGGCCGCGATGTCTCCAAGTTCGCCGCTGCCCAGGGAGCGATGGAATCTCAGGCGTATGCGGACGCCTACGCGGGCGTCATCCGTGCGGTGCTGGCCCGCGCTCAGGAGCGGGGCTGGCCCGAGATCATCTTCCAGCCCGTGGACGAGGCCTTCGAGCACCGCCCGCGCTTCGAGCAGATGATGCGCGAGATGCAAATCCTGAAGGACCTCGGCGTCAAGGTCGAGGCCGACGGGATGAACGGCAACCCCGAGGGGATGGAGGAAGCGCTCCCCTACATGGACTACCTGAACTTCCACGACGGCCCCTTCCTGCGCCGCGGCACCTACGACGCCGAGGCCTGGCAGCAGTTCCGGGAGCGGATGGACACGCTGGGGAAGACCATCTGGTTTTACAACGTGGAGATCAGCGGCCATCGGCCGGAGAACGCCCGCTTCTCGCAGGGCTTCCACCTCTGGCTCAACGGCGCGAAGGGCGCCTTCACCTGGTCGTACCGCTCGATCATCCCGGATCCCTACGGCCTCAACCCGAAGCGCAAGTTCGTCTTCATGCACCGCTACCCGCCGATGGGCGACGAGGTCGGCGGGCCGTCCATCGGCTTCGAAGCCCTCCGCGAGGGCATTGACGACTACCGCTACCTGTATACCTGGGAGAGGCTGTGCGAGAAGGCCCTCGCCGAGGGCTACCGGGAGCAAAAGGCCACCGCGAAGTACTCGCGCCGGTGGCTCGCCGCGAAGCTGGCGGAGATTGATTACTCGAAGTGGAACGGCTGGCCGACTCAGGGCGAGTGGACCGGCGGCGAACAGGTCACTGACGAGGGCGGCAAGGCCATCGTGGGACACCTGAAGGTCCCCGGCGTCTGGGACCTCGCCGAGTACGACAGCATCCGGCGGCGGCTCGCCGACTTCATCATTGATATGCAGTGAGGACGGCCATGACCTTTCTCAGCCCCTCATACCTGCTCGGTGCGGCGGGCGTGCTGGTGCCGGTGCTGATCCATCTCTTCGGGCGCCGGCGTCCGCGCCGCTTGCAGTTCCCCTCGCTGCGGCTGCTGCGCGCGGCCCAACAGCAGCGCCGCAGCCCCATGCGCCTGCGGCGCCTGCTCGCGCTTCTGATGCGCGTGGCGGCCATCGTGCTCCTGAGCCTGGCCCTGGCTGGGCCGGTGACGGACTCCCTCCTGCTCGGTTGGCTCGTCCCCGACCAGGCGCTGCACGCCCTTGTGCTGGACACATCGGCCAGCATGAGCTGCCGGTCCCGCCGAGGCGGGATCAGCTTCCTTGATCGCGGTCGCAAGGCGGCGGAACAGATCGCGGCGGCGATGCCCGCTGGGGCCACCGTGTTGCCTGCGGGCGCGGCCTCGCGCCTCCAGCTCTTGACCGAGCAGCCCGTGCTTCCTGCGGAGGCCGGGGGACTGATGGGCCGTCTCGCGCCCGGCGAGGAGCGTGGACGGCTGACGGGGTGCATCGTCGAGGCGCTGGCGCTGCTACGGGAGGGCGGACGCGCGCCCGGCACGGTCTATCTCATCACCGATCTCCAGGGGACCTCGCTGGCTCCGCTGCCCCGGCAGCTCTCAGGGCAGGCCGGGCGGGTGGTGGTCGTGGACGTGGGGGAGGACGTGGCCGGCAGCGCCGGCGTCACGGAGCTGGCGATGGCGGAGCCGCCTGCGCTGCGTGGCCGGCCGCTGCGGTTGCGCGCGCGTGTGCAGGCGTGGGGCAGGCCCGCCGGCAGCCCGATGCCTCTGGCGCTCAGTGCACCGCCGCTGCCCTCGGTCGGGCGCGGGGTCAGCCCCCGCCCGGGTCCCGCCGAGGCGGGATCGCTGGCGGAGTTTGAGATCACGCCGGTGGAAGGCGGCCTCCTGGCGGGCCGGGTCGAGCTGCCTGCCGACGCCTTCGCGTTGGATGATCGCCGGCTCTTCGCCGAGTATGTGCTCGAGTCGGTCCGCGTGCTGATCGTGGGCGAGGAAGCCGACAGTCGGTATCTGCGGGCGGCGTTGGACCCGTTCCCCGAGGGCGACGAGCGCAGTGTCGTCCGCGTGCAGCGCATGGCCGCCGAGGCCCTGGCCGAAGCCGAGCTGAGGAGCTTCGATGTCGTGGTGCTCGCCGATGTCCCGCGGCTGGAGGGTGCGGCGAGAGAGAACCTGGCACAGCGGGTCGCACGAGGGGGAGGCGCCCTGGTCTTCGTGGGGCCGGCGGTCGAGGCGGCGGCTTACAACGACAGCATCTTGGGCTCCCTGGCGCTGGGTGGCGTGTCGCTGGGCGCGCTCGTCAGGTTCGCCGACGGCCTGGCGCTGACGGAGTTGGAGACCTCGCGCCCGCCGTTGGCGGCCTTCGCCAGCCCGCGGGCGGGTGACCTGATGACGCCGCGCTTTGTCAACGCGCGGGAACTCGGCCTCGCCGATGATGCCCGTGTGACGGAGCTGGCGCGCTTTGAGGACGGCACACCGGCGCTCCTGGAGCGTGCGCACGGGCGGGGGCGGGTGATCCTGTTCAACACCGACGCGGGCGCGCGGTGGTCAGACCTGGTGCGCCGGCCCGTGTACGTGCCCCTGGTGCACAGGCTCATCTATCACCTCGCGCGCGGCGGGAGGCCGCAAACCGATGCGGCTGGCCCCGGCCAGACCGTGGCGGGTGTGATGCCTGCCCGCGTTCAGGTGGCGGAGGTCAAGAGGGTGGGCGGTGGGCCTGTGCCCATCAGCCGCCGCGGGACAGCCTGGAGCTTCGTCCCGGAGCAGACGGGTGCCTACGTCGTCGCCGCCGGCGGGGAGGAGATGGCGGCGTTCGCGGTCAACCTCGATGCTGCCGAGTCCGACCCGACGCGGCTGACCGTCGCCGAGCTGCGCCGGCGGCTTGCTCCGCTGGACGTGACCGTGGTGAGGGGGGCCGGGCTGGGCGAGTTCCTGCAAGGCCGAGCGCCGACGCGCGCGGAAGTGTCGGCGTTTTTGGCGCTGCTGGCGCTGCTCCTGCTCGTGGTTGAGTCCGTGTACTCCCTTGAGCCGCCGCGAACAACAGCTGATAGCTATTAGCTATCAGCCGATAGCTGGGAGAACGAGGGCATGGGCTCGCCCACCACGTACGTCGCAGTGGACCCGGAGGCGCTGGCGCACAACGTCCGCCAGGTACTGGCGGCTCTGACCGGCGGCGCGCGCCTGATGGCCGTGGTGAAGTCCAACGCCTACGGCCACGGCCTGGTGCAGGCGGCGCGCGTCTTCCTCGACGCCGGCGCCACCTGGCTGGGCGTCAGCTCAACGGCCGAGGGCTTGAGGCTGCGCGAGGCCGGCATCGAGGCGCCGGTCCTGGTGTTTATGCCCGCGCTCCGCGAGGAGTGCGAGGGCCTGGTCGCGGCGCAGCTCACGGCTACCGTCGCCCAGCTTGACCACGTCGCATGGCTGCACGAGGCGGCTCAGGCGTCGGGCACGATGGCGCGCGCGCACATCTACGTGGACACGGGCCTGGGGCGGATGCCCTCCGAGCACTCCGCGCTGGACCTGCTGGACGCGGCGGAGGGCTTCCACGATGTCACGGTCGGCGGCATATACACGCACTTCGGCCCGCCCGGCTCGGGGATGCTGACCGAGGGCCTCGACTTCTTCAAGCCGGGCGTGTCGCTGGGGATGTTCGTCAAGCTGGCCGGAGACCTCCGCGAGGCAGAGGGGCGGCGCGACCTGCTCATCCACGCGGCGGCCAGCGCGCTCGTGCTCGAGCAGCCCGACAGTCACCTCGACCTCGTGCGCGTCGGCACGCTGCTCTACGGGCAGTATCCGGCCCACGTCAGGGAGCGCGCGTTGCAGCTCAGGCGGACCTTCGAGCTGCGCAGCCATGTTGTGCACATCGGTGAGGTGGGCGTTGGCGGCAAGGTCGGCTACGGCGGCGAGTTCCGCTGCCGTCGGGAGAGTCTCATCGCGACGGTGCCGGTAGGATATGCCCACGGCCTGGGTGTGCTGCCGCTCAGCCTCGCCGGCCGGGCCGCTACGCGGGGCAAAGGGATACTCAGGCGCCTCGGCGGCGGCCTGGGGCGGCCCTGGCACGCGCCGATGGTCAGGATAGGCGGGCAGGACGCTCCGATCATCGGTCGCATCGCGATGGATCACTGTTCCGTGGACGTCACTGACCTGCCCGAGGTGGCGGTCGGCGACCGTGTTGTTGTTCCCCTGCGCCGGGTGACGACGAGCCCGGACCTCCCGCGCATCTACGAGCCTTTCGAGGAGGAGTGACGATGAGACCGTGGGCCGTTGTGACGCTGACAGTGCTGTTTGCTCACGCCTTGGCGGGACTGGCTCAGCAGGCGGATGTCGTAATCGTCAAGGCGACCTTCAGCATCAAGGAGCGGCCCGCCGAGGGCCGCGGCTCGCTGGCGTTCTCCAGGATAGTCGAATCGGCGCTGGAGCAAAGCGGCATAGTCTTCGATATGATTACCGAGGAGGAGGTGGTGGAGGGGAAGCTGGCGGGCTACAAGCTGGCGATCTTCCCTTACAGCGCCATCTGGCACGAGGACGAGGTCGAGCGAGTCGTGGCGTTCGTCGAGGGCGGCGGCAAGCTGATGTGCTTTTACACGGTGCCCGCGCCGCTGCATGAGCTGCTGGGCATCGGTAAGTACGGCTCCCGCCGGGCCGAGTATGAGGGCGAGTTCCAGGTAATGCAGTTCGTGGAGGACCGGGCGCCGGGCTTCCCGGCAGAGGTCCACCAGGACTCCCCGAACACGTCCATCGTCGAGGCCGGGGAGGGCGGCCGCGTCATCGCGACCTGGCTGAACAAGGACGCCGAGGACGGCGGCGTGCCCGCGGTGCTCATCTCCGACCACGGGGTCTACGTCTCGCACGTTTTCAAGTCGGGCAGCACCAGCGAGCAGCACCTCCTGGTGCTCGCGACCGTGGGGCACTTCATGCCGGAGAAGTGGACCGAGATGGTCGAGGGCGTGCTGGCCCAGGCTGCCCCCACTGCGGGCTACGAGAGCCTGGAGGCGCTCACCGCGGCGACGGCGGGTAGCAAGACGGCGAGCCCCTCGGCGCAGAGGGCCCTCGCGCAGGCGCGGGAGGCGCGGGAACTGTTGGCAGCCAAGAAGTTCGAGGAGGCCCTTGACCTTGCCAAGAAAGCCCAACTCAGCGCGCACACCGCCGCTGCCGCGGTGTTCCCCTCGCGCCCGTACGAGCTGCGCGGGGCCTGGATGGGCTTCCCCTCCGATGACACCGACTGGGAGCAGATCTTCTCGGAGATGGAAGCCGCCAACTTCAACGCCATCTTCCCGCTGATGTGCAGCGGCGGCGCGGCGGCCTACCCCAGCGA